>NZ_JBQRUM010000004.1:0-294078 GCF_053485795.1 Thalassotalea ganghwensis | reverse complement strand
GGCAAGAGAAAGTGCTGTTGTTAATTGCAAAAGAAAAGGCTCCTGAATAAATTCAGAAGCCTTTATAAACTAACCAGTTGATCGGTCAATGGATCATTAAATATTTCTTAACTGATCGGCATTAAGCGAAAGCTGCCTTTTTTTATCAATTGATTTCTTACCGTTGTTTGGTGATATGCCAAAAAGTATAACCCGCTACAAAAAGTAAAATCATCGGGTAAAATGCACTGGTGACAACATCTATTGGAGATATTTTTAAGGTCGCACCCAATAATAGCGCTTGTGCACCATAGGGAAGCAAACCTTGATTAATACACGCGAAAATATCGAGTAAACTTGCCGATTGTGCGGGGGTAAGTTTGCCATCTGTTGCCAATTCTTTAGCGGTTTCACCTGTGATAATAATGGATACTGTATTGTTAGCAGTAAAAAAGTTACAGAAAAAGGCAAGACCGCCAATACCGATACCTGATGCTCTTTTTATATTGTTGGGGCTAATCGTTTGGGCGGCTTTTTCCACCATACGAGTTAAAGCAGCCAATCCTCCTTGCTGTCTGGTTAACTCACTTAAACCGCCAATAAAAAGCGCCAAAATAAAAATATCTTGCATGCTGGCAAAACCAGCATTAATGTCGCTTATCCATTGTGTCAGCTGATAACCGTTGTTTATCATGCCAATTATCGCGGCGAGCACAATACCGACGATAAGCACAACAAAGACATTAATACCGAGTAACGCCATGAGTAAAATTGTCACGTAAGGGATCAAGCCTACTAACGAAACATCAGCGCCTGCTTGATAGCTAATCGTTGGACCAATAAATCCATAAATTACGATACAAACTAATGCAGCAGGAATAGCAAATTTAAAGTTAACTTTAAATTTATCTTTCATGTGGGCGCCTTGGCTTCGTGTTGACGCGATAGTCGTGTCGGAGATAATTGATAAGTTATCACCAAAGATGGCACCAGAAATAATACAACCAGCAACGAGACCCGCATCTAACGAGGCGGTTTCAATAAAGCCAAGCGCAATAGGAGCGATTGCTGCAATCGTGCCCATTGAGGTTCCCATGGCGGTTGATAAAAAAGCGGCGACAATAAATAAGCCAGGAAGTAAAAAATAATCAGGAAAAATGGATAACCCAAGTTGTACACTAGCATCTACGCTACCCGTTGCTTTGGCAACAGTGGCAAAAGCGCCGGCGAGTAGGTATATCACACACATGGTAATAATGTTTTGATGTCCAGCGCCTTCAATAAATTGGGTTACCTTGTCGTTTAACGCTTCTTTACCAAGTGCGATGGCAAACAAGACCGCAGGAATAATTGCAATACTTGCAGGTAATTGATAAAACGCAAACTCTTTACCTTGTAGGGTTAGAACAACACCGGTACCGAGGAATAAAACCAAGAACAAAATAAAGGGCAGTAAACTTATTGCACTGCCTTGCTTGGTTAATTTGTTATTATCCGCCATGGAAAGTCTCTATCAAATTGTTATTATTTTTAAAGGGGTTGCGTTACGGACTTTATGTCTCTAGCAACCCTTATTTATCGCTTAAATTTAGCCCTATCAATCTAGCACATGATGCCGAGCAACGTTATCTGTCGATTAATGCTTTGCTGATTGAATGCTAACAATTAACTACATTTTAAGGCCTACATTTGAACAGTAAATGAGGCATAATGATAAGCAAAGTAACGGGCACTATAGCAAATAATTAAAAGATAAGGCATTTTTTTAAAGGGGGGCTGATGCGTTATTTGGTCTGTGGTACGGGTGCAATTGGTGGATATTTTGGCGGAAGATTACTTGAACAAGGGCAAAAGGTAGACTTTTTAGCTCGAGGGAAGCGATTAGAGAACATTAAAAGGTTTGGTTTAAGGTTAACAAGCCCCAAAGGTGATTGTGAACTTAATCGGGTTAGGGTCAGTGATAAGATCAAATCAGAAGCTACTTATGATGTGGTTTTTATCGCGGTAAAGTCTTACCAGTTAAAAGACGTAGTTGATGTTGTTCGACCAATTGTTGATAAAAAAACGCTTGTTATTCCGTTATTAAATGGTGTAAATAATTTTGATGTTTTGGTCTCTTTAGGGATTGAGTCGCACCAGATTGTTGTAGGTTTTGCCAATATTATCTGCCGGTTAGCTGATGATGGCGTGGTTGAACATATTGGTGCCCAGCCTCATATTACGCTTGGCTATCAAGCTAATAAACAAGCTGAAAATATTCAAGAGATGTTAAACAGCAAGGTGAGCATGATAATTAATGACCTGCAAAATGCAGGAGTTAACACGAGCTTCAAACCGTCGATAGCGAGTGCGCTGTGGGGGAAGTATCTCTTTGTCGCCCCTTGGGCTGCATTGTCCAGTATTGTTGAACAACCATTAGGAAAAATCCGACAGCACGAGGAAAGCTTTGCTTTATTAAAACAACTGATTATCGAGTATCAACAAATAGCTAAAGCAGAAAAAGTTGAAGTAAGTGAAAAGGTTATTCATGGCATCCATAAAGCGATGAATAACCTACCGGAGCAAAGTAAAACCTCTATGCAGCAAGATGTTGAGCAGGGAAAGGCGTGCGAGTTTGGTAGTTTAATCGGTGATGCTATTGCACTTGCAGACTATCATCAACTGGCCGTGCCAATACTGCGCTTTTGTTATGCCTGTTTGTTAACCAAGCTTAAAAATTAAGCGAATGAAAGAAAAATCATCGAATATTGATGAAAAAGATCCTTTAGCCCCTATAGGAGTTGTTCGATT
This sequence comes from Thalassotalea ganghwensis, assembly GCF_053485795.1. Lineage (NCBI taxonomy): Bacteria > Pseudomonadati > Pseudomonadota > Gammaproteobacteria > Alteromonadales > Colwelliaceae > Thalassotalea > Thalassotalea ganghwensis. The sequence goes on along the minus strand of NZ_JBQRUM010000004.1, from coordinate 291,309 downwards.
TATGCTATCCTTGCGCGAATTTTTTAACTACGCAAAATAAGTGGATCATATGTCTGAAAAAACATTCGAAACAATTGAACAACGTGTAAGCTATGGTGTTGGTCGTCAATTAGGTGACCAGTTACGCAACAACCCATTTAAGGAGTTTGACGTAACCGCAGTGCAAGCTGGATTAGCTGACGCACTAGCGAATGTAGCGAGCCAAGTTTCAGATGAAGATCTAAACGAAGCGTTTTCAATTGTTTCTAAGAAACTACAAGAGCAAGAGTTAGCGATTGCCAAAGAGAAAGCTGCTGAAGGTGAAGCCTATTTGGCGGAAAACGCAAAACGCGAAGGCGTGGTTGTTACCGACTCAGGTTTACAGTATGAAGTATTAGCGTCAGGTGATGGTGAAAAGCCAACAGCACAAAGTACTGTTCGCACGCATTACCACGGTACTTTTATTAATGGTGATGTTTTTGATAGTTCATACGAGCGTGGCCAACCAGCAGAATTTCCGGTTGGTGGCGTTATTGCTGGCTGGACTGAAGCATTACAAATGATGACTGAAGGTTCAAAATGGCGTTTATACGTGCCGTATAACTTAGCTTATGGTGAGCGCGGTTCACAGGGAGCGATCCCTCCATACGCAACTTTAGTGTTTGACGTAGAATTATTGGCTATTGTTAGCTAACTACTAATATTGTTAAAGCCCTCTGCAGAGGGCTTTTTTTTGGACACAATAAGATGAAATCATTAACGACATTTGTTGAGTATTACATCGATAATTTTAAGTGCTTAGATATCGAAGCATTGTCAGGTTGCTACCAGTTCCCGTGTACATTGAGTACCCCTGATGAACTTATGCTACTCACTAACGAAAAAGAGTTGTTAGCGCAGTTTTCTGATATTCGTCAACAGGTTCAGCAAGCTGATGTTAACTGTATAACGTGTTCAAATATAAGTTTTAGTAAAGTATGTGAAAATATCACCTTATTGGGTATGACATGGCTACTTCAGACTGCTTCCGGTCAAGTACTTAGTCATTTTTTCGCATGTTACCACTTGGTTACTATTAATGAGCACTATCGAATTTTTAATGTCGTTTCTCAAGAAGCAGAAAAGGCGGTGGTGCTTTCAACAGCTATAACGTTTGATAAAGAGCAATAATTGGATATGAAAGTTAAAGTAGCGATTTTAGGTTGCAGCGGTCGAATGGGACGCAATTTAATCGAAGCAGCAATCGAACATGAGTCCATTGAATTAGTTGGTGGAACGGTAAGACCTTCATCGTCTTTTATCAATTTTGATTTAGGTGAACTTGCTGGCATAGGTGCCATCGGTAAGCAAACTGTGACCAATAATGATGAACTGAGTGATGCTGATGTCTTTATTGATTTTACTTCGATTGAGTCGACATTAGAAAATATTGAGTGGTGTAAACAACACCATAAAAAGTTAGTGATAGGTACGACAGGTTTTTCGTCAGAGCAGGTAGAGACGATAAAATCTGCTGGAAATGATATGTCGGTATTATTGGCGCCGAATACCAGTGTTGGGGTTAATTTACTATTTAAACTACTTGAAATTACCGCAAAGGCAATTGGCGACTATACTGATATAGAAATTTTTGAAGCACATCACCGTTTTAAAAAAGATGCGCCTTCTGGTACAGCAGTAAAAATGGGGGAAGTTATCGCCGAGGCGTTAGGAAGAGAACTTTCATCCTGTGCTGTATATGGTAGAGAAGGTATCACTGGTGAGCGTGACAGAGAAACTATCGGGTTTGCAACCGTTCGCGCTGGCGATATTGTTGGCGAGCATACCGCATTTTTTGCTGATTTAGGTGAACGCTTGGAAATTACCCATAGAGCTAGTTCTCGTATGACATTTGCTTTAGGCGCGATGAGAGCAGCATTTTGGTTAAATGATGCGCCCAATGGTTTTTATGATATGCAAGATGTTTTAGGGCTAAAAGGCTAAGCTATCAATAGTTTTTAGATAGAAAAGTGCTACTTTTAGACGTTTTAGGTGAAAAACCTAAAAAAGTATGAGTTTTTACATTTTAGACTAGACGAAAGGGCTACTTAAGCGTAAAATAAGTGGATTTTGTCAAAAATTTACCGAAAGGCACTTTTTTGGCATTTTTTATGCGCTTTTTACGATGAAAGCATTTTGGGCTTAGTGAATTACACTAAGAGTTCTTTCTTCTTTACGGAGGTTAAATTGACTAAATCTGCCATTTTAGTGCTTGAAGACGGCACAGTATTTAAAGGCACCGCAATTGGTGCAGATGGGGCGGCTGTTGGTGAAGTTGTATTTAATACAGCGATGACAGGCTACCAAGAAATCCTTACCGATCCGTCTTATGCAGAGCAAATTGTGACGCTTACCTATCCACATATTGGTAACACAGGCACGAACAGTGAAGATGAAGAGTCTTCTACAATTTGGGCGAAAGGTTTAGTTATTCGAGATTTACCTTTACTAGCAAGTAACTTTCGTAATCAAGAGACATTAAGCGACTATTTAAAACGAAACAATATCTTAGGTATTGCTGATATCGATACGCGTAAATTAACGCGCATCTTACGTGAAAAAGGTGCACAAAATGGTTGTATCTTAGCTGGCGACGATATCGACGAAGCTCATGCGCTAGCGCAAGCAAAGGCTTTCCCAGGCCTTAAAGGCATGGATTTGGCCAAGGTTGTCAGTACGCAAGAAGTTTATCAATGGACAGAAGGTAGTTGGCAGTTAGGTGTTGGTCATCCGACGCCAGATAACAGTCAATTCCACGTAGTAGCTTATGATTTTGGTGCCAAACGCAATATTTTACGTATGTTGGTTGACCGAGGCTGTAAATTAACGGTTGTTCCAGCACAAACATCAGCAGAAGACGTTTTAGCGATGAACCCTGATGGTGTTTTCTTATCAAATGGCCCTGGTGATCCTGAGCCATGTGATTATGCGATTGAAGCAATTAAAGTGTTTTTAGATAAAGATTTACCTATTTTCGGTATCTGCTTAGGGCATCAATTACTTGGCTTGGCCAGTGGTGCTAAAACCGTGAAAATGAAGTTTGGACATCACGGTGCCAACCACCCAGTTAAAGACTATGATCGTAATGTTGTTATGATCACTTCGCAAAACCATGGTTTTGCTGTTGATGAAGCCGCGCTTCCAGAGCACTTAAAAGTAACGCATAAATCATTATTTGATGGTTCTTTACAAGGCATTCATCGCACAGATAAACCAGCGTTTAGTTTTCAAGGTCATCCTGAAGCAAGTCCGGGTCCTCATGATGCTGCGCCATTATTTGACCACTTCATTGATTTAATCAAAGCAAACCAAGCTTAAGTACTAGAGAAGAGAGATTAGATAATATGCCAAAACGTTCCGATTTAAAAAGTATCTTGATCTTAGGTGCAGGGCCCATTGTTATAGGTCAAGCATGTGAATTTGATTACTCTGGTGCTCAAGCATGTAAGGCGCTTAAGGAAGAGGGATATCGCGTTGTTTTAGTTAACTCTAACCCTGCGACAATCATGACTGACCCAGAAATGGCTGATGCAACATACATCGAACCAATACACTGGGAAGTTGTTAGTAAGATTATTGAAAAAGAGCGCCCATGTGCAGTGCTTCCTACCATGGGTGGCCAAACAGCGTTAAACTGTGCGTTGGATCTTGAAAAGCATGGTGTCTTAGAAAAATACAATGTTGAAATGATTGGTGCTACTGCCGATGCTATTGATAAAGCAGAGGATCGCAATCGTTTTGATAAAGCCATGAAAAACATTGGCTTAGAAACACCACGTGCAGAGATTGTTCATTCTTTAGAAGAAGCACATGAAACAATGGGACGCATTGGCTTTCCGTGTATCATTCGTCCGTCTTTTACTATGGGTGGCACAGGTGGAGGTATCGCCTATAACCGCGAAGAGTTTACTGAGATATGTACCCGAGGTTTAGACCTTTCACCAACAAGTGAATTGTTAATCGATGAATCACTGATCGGTTGGAAAGAATATGAGATGGAAGTGGTTCGTGACAAAAATGATAATTGCATTATCATTTGTTCGATCGAAAACTTTGATCCAATGGGGATCCACACTGGCGATTCAATTACCGTAGCGCCTGCGCAAACGTTAACAGATAAAGAATATCAAATTATGCGTAATGCCTCGTTAGCGGTATTACGTGAAATTGGTGTTGAAACCGGTGGTTCAAACGTTCAGTTTGGTGTCTGTCCAAATACGGGTCGTATGGTTATCATTGAGATGAATCCACGTGTGTCTCGCTCATCTGCACTCGCATCAAAAGCAACGGGTTTCCCTATCGCTAAAATTGCCGCTAAATTGGCAGTTGGTTACACCTTAGATGAATTATCAAATGATATTACGGGTGGTGCGACGCCAGCGTCATTTGAGCCGACAATCGATTATGTCGTTACCAAGATCCCTCGCTTCAACTTTGAAAAATTTGCAGGTTCAGAAGACAGATTAACTACACAGATGAAGTCTGTGGGTGAGGTTATGGCTATTGGACGTAACCAACAAGAGTCGATGCAAAAAGCGTTACGCGGGTTAGAAGTCGGCGTTAATGGTTTTGACCCTGTGGTTGATGTAACGAAACCAGGTGCTAAAACAGCGATCATGCATGAGCTTCAAGAGGCTGGTGCCGATCGCATTTGGTATATCGCTGATGCATTTCGTTTAGGTTTAAGTTTAGACGAAGTCTTTAATGCCACTAAAATTGATCGCTGGTTCTTGGTCCAAATCGAAGATTTAGTGAGAGAAGAACAAAAGGTTGCTGAAGGTGGCATGGCGAGTTTAACACCTGAGTACCTTCGTCAGTTAAAACGTAAAGGTTTTTCTGATGCTCGCCTTGCCGCTGTTATTGGTGTATCGGAAACAGAAATTCGTAAAATGCGTCATCAAGCCGAAATCTATCCTGTTTATAAAAGGGTGGATACGTGTGCGGCAGAGTTTAGCTCTGACACAGCCTATATGTATTCAACATATGATGAAGAGTGTGAGGCTAACCCTTCAGACAAAGAAAAAATCATGATCTTAGGTGGTGGTCCTAACCGAATTGGTCAGGGGATTGAATTTGATTACTGTTGTGTGCATGCCGCATTAGCTTTACGTGAAGATGGTTACGAAACGATAATGGTTAACTGTAACCCAGAAACCGTTTCTACGGATTATGATACCTCTGATCGCTTATATTTTGAGCCAATTACGTTTGAAGATGTACTTGAAATAGTTCGAATCGAAAAACCTAAAGGTGTCATCGTGCAGTATGGTGGTCAAACACCACTTAAACTTGCGCGAGCGCTTGAAGCTGCTGGTGTACCTATTATTGGTACTTCGCCAGATGCTATTGACCGTGCTGAAGATAGAGAGCGTTTCCAGCAAGCGGTTGAACGCTTAGGGCTTTTACAGCCAGAAAATGCCACCGTTACTTCGTTGGAAGAAGCCGTTGCTAAAGCAGAAGTGATTGGTTTCCCATTAGTTGTTCGCCCATCTTATGTATTAGGTGGCCGAGCAATGGAAATTGTTTACGATGTCACTGATTTAAAACGTTATATGAACGAAGCGGTAAGTGTTTCTAATGAAGCACCAGTATTACTTGATCATTTCTTAGATGATGCTATTGAAGTTGATATTGACGTCGTTTGTGACGGCACTTCAGTGGTTGTTGGCGGCATTATGCAGCATATAGAACAAGCGGGTGTTCACTCGGGTGACTCAGCTTGTTCACTGCCAGCTTACAGTTTAAGTGAAGAAGTACAAGATACGATGCGTGAGCAAGTTACTGCACTAGCGTTTGAATTAGGTGTTGTTGGTTTAATGAATACACAAATGGCCGTAAAAGATGGCAAGGTGTATTTAATTGAAGTTAACCCTCGCGCCGCACGTACTGTGCCGTTTGTATCTAAAGCGACCGGAGTTCCTTTAGCGAAAGTGGGTGCGCGTGTTATGTCAGGGAAAAGCCTTGCTGAGCAAAATATGACTAAAGAGGTAATTCCTCCATATTTTTCTGTTAAAGAAGTGGTTATTCCGTTTAACAAGTTCCATGGTAGTGACCCGTTAGTAGGCCCTGAAATGCGCTCAACAGGCGAGGTGATGGGCGTTGGTAAAACGTTTGAAGAAGCTTATGCAAAAGCCAATTTAGGTGCGGGAAATTTTGTACCTAAGTCAGGACGCGCTTTAGTTTCTGTACGTAATAGTGATAAAACACGCGTGTTAGATTTAGCAAAGCAACTTGTTGAGTTAGGGTATGACCTTGATGCAACACATGGCACCGAAATTATCTTGAGAGAAGCTGGTATTCCGGTTCGTCGTGTTAATAAAGTGCATGAAGGTCGACCTCATATCCTTGATAGAATCAAGAATGGTGAGTATAGCTATATCATTAATACTACAGAAGGTCGTAAAGCGATTGAAGATTCAAAAGTTTTGCGTGGTGGAGCCTTACGTTATAAAGTCCCATATACAACGACACTAAATGCGGCGTTTGCGACTTGCCAATCTCATGCTGCAGATGATAGAAATACAGTAACCTCTATTCAAGAGCTTCACAAACAGTGTAGTTAAGTTACAATAGTATTAATCCATTAACCAAAGCGTTAACAAACGAGTGGTTTTTTCTAGAGAAAAAACCACTTTTTAATTAGCGTGGCTTAAAATTTTACGGAAAGAAGATTTAAAATGAATCAATATCCAATGACGATACACGGCGCTGATGCATTAAAAGATGAGCTGAATTACTTGAAAACAGTAAAGCGCCCAGAAATCATTAATGCCATTGCAGAAGCGCGCGAGCATGGTGACTTAAAAGAAAATGCCGAATATCATGCGGCAAGAGAGCAACAAGGCTTTTGTGAAGGCAGAATTCAAGACATTGAAGGCAAATTAGGAAATGCACAAATAATCGATGTGACTAAAATTCCTAACACTGGTAAAGTCATTTTTGGTGTTACCGTGACTTTACTTAACATCGATACCGATGAAGAAGTAAAGTATCAAATCGTTGGTGATGACGAAGCTGATATTAAAAACAATCGTATTTCAATTAACTCGCCTATTGCGAGAGGGTTAATTGGCAAAATGGTTGACAGTGAAATTGAGATCAAAACACCAGGTGGTGTTGTTGAGTATGAAATAATAGCTGTTGAGCATATTTAAGTTATAGATGCTTGAATAATGAGTTTAAAAAACGCCGCTTTAAGCGGCGTTTTTTATTAAGGGGTTTTACTAATTAAACTGATCACACATTTCTTGATGACTACCAAGGATCGCTTTAACGTTTTTGTAGCCCATTTTATTTAGCTGCTCTGTTGCTAAACAGGCTCGTCCGCCACTTTGACAATGAACCAATATTGATTGTTGCGGATCGTCACAAATACTGGTTATCTTCGCTTCCAGTAAACCGCGGCTTATCGCGATAGAGCCTTTTATCTGACTGGCTTCAACTTCTATGTTTTCTCGAACATCTATTAGGATAGATTGATGTTCATCGAAATATTTTTTTGCATCACTTACCGATATTGTTTCGATTGATTTTTTTGCTTGCTCAACCAGTGCTGACATAGGGGAAATCATATTAGCTCCAGATATCTATGGATTAATTATATTATGATTATCTAATGTAATATAGAACGGATGTCGCTGTAAATGAAGAAATTATCGCTTTTTATAAATGTCCTAATGTCAGGTTTTACAGCAATATTTTGTATCAGTGACTTGTATGGTTAATCGTTGTAAAGAAAAGGGGCGATATAAAGAAGTCGCTTGCAATACATTTTATACTGACAGGTTAGTCGCAGCCGCTTGATTAAGGCAAGATATGTTAGCAAACATAAGGCAACTCGCTAACCATAATCCTAAGGATTGTTATTAGCGCTCTAGAATACATAAATAAAACCAATACCTATTTCCTCTTCATAATTAGCGCGGGCTATTGGGCTGATTTCAATATCGCTGCTATAACGCTCGTAGACTGCTTCACCAAAAACTTGCCAATTCTCGTTAACAATGTGTCGATAATGATAATTGATCCCAACAGAGCGAAATCCACCTTCTAACACGGTTTCATTTAATCCGGATGTTTTTGATTGTTCCAGGCTTACACCGAAGTCTTTATTGGCGTAATCGCTATCGTGAAAAACGACAGCAATAGCAAGTTCATGTCCGCTGCCGTCATTATGTTCACCAAAGCGCGTGCCAAAACCTAACAGGCCAAGGCTACCATCCTCACCAGTAACCACTCTTCCATCTAGCCAATATCGCCAATCTGAATCAAAGGCGGTGCGTAATTGCAATACGAATTCAAGTCCTTCATCGCCGTTACCGAGTCCATCCAAATATCCGTCATCGGAATCACTTTCTTCTCGCCCTTCATCAAAACTCACGGCGACATCGAATAACCAGTTTTGGGCACGAAGTCCTCGCCAGCCAAGTGCTTCTCCAGCCCAATAGAAAATATCATTGTCTTGTCGCCATTGCACAGCGCCGGCAGGATCGACTTCAATACCGAACTCATCTGAACCTTCGTAAGCAGATTCATACTCTACACCCAAGCCAAGTCCAATTGCCAAGCCATTGTCGCCTTTAGAAAAATCTTCTAGCGAAGGCAGTGCTACTAAGACGTGTTGTTTGTTCTGCTAAAACGTGTTGTTTGTTCTGCGCCATTGCAATTTGAGAAAAGGGCGTGTTTAACATGAGGATAAACAATAGAAAGATGAGCTTTTTCATTTTCTTGTCTCAGTTTTTTAGAACAGAACCAAGTGTTGTGTAAAATGCTGTTCTGATTGAGTGATTGATTAATTGTAGTCTACGCAGAACGTTAGTGAAGGGATCAAACAATCGAACGTTGCGTTTAACGTTCGATGTACTTATTTCCTGATGCCTAAGAGCTAAAAAGTTGGAGCAGACTTGGTATCATAATCGTCTGCTCTTAGTGCATTTTCGGAGAGAACAAGTTTGGCCTTGTTCAATAAAAGGCTATCTTAGTGAGAATTATGCACGAGGAATGCGAATTTTTTTCTCTTCTGATTCTCGATACAAAACCAATGTTTTGCCAATAACTTGGACTTTAATTGCATTGGTTTCGCGGACGATAGCGTCGACAATTAACCCTTTTGTTTCCCGATCATCTGTTGGGATCTTTATCTTGATTAATTCATGATGATTTAATGCAAAATCAATTTCTGCTATGACGGCTTCAGTTAAGCCATTACTCCCCAATAAAACTACTGGTTTTAGAGAGTGGGCTAAACCTTTAAGGTACTGTATTTGTTTTTTATTTAGGCTCATTAACAATTTTCGTTACAAGTTAGCTTGAATTAGCACTATTTTACCCTCATCTTGTCTGTAATACTAATATTGTTTAATCAGCATGCATGACGACAGTCGAATAATTGAAGTATATTGCTGTCATTAGAGAATTGAATGAGTAAGAAAAAGTTAACTGCAAGCAGCGCTCGTTGGATGCAAGAGCATTTTGAAGATGAGTATGTCAAAAAAGCGCAAAAATTAGGGCTACGCTCTCGTGCTTATTTTAAAATCGAAGAAATAAATAACAAAGATAAGTTGATCAAATCCGGCATGAAAGTCGTAGATTTAGGTGCGGCCCCTGGTGGTTGGTCTGAATATGCAGTGAAAGCCGTAGGTGATAATGGTCAAGTTGTTGCCTGTGATATTTTACCCATTGATCCTATTGCTGGTGTTGATTTTCTTCAGGGAGACTTTAGAGAAGAAGCGGTTCTTGATACGCTACTGGATAAAATCGATGGTAAAAATATCGATGTGGTCATGTCAGATATGGCGGCTAATTTTACCGGTAATGATGCAGCGGATGCAGCACGAAGTATGTATTTGGTCGAATTAGCGCTTGATATGTGTCACCAAGTACTGAAAAAGAATGGTGCCTTTGTTGTAAAAGTGTTTCAAGGAGAGGGCTTTGAGCAATTTTTAAAGGATGTGAGAAGTTCATTTACGACGGTTAAAACCCGTAAACCTGACGCTTCTCGAGCAAGATCACGCGAAGTTTATCTGGTGGCGACCGGATACAAATTGTAGTAAATTAGTTAAAATTACCTGATTACATCAGTTATACTACCGTTGTAACTATTAGCAAGAGGTCATTAAGTTGAGCGATATGGCAAAAAATCTTATTTTGTGGCTAGTAATAGCCGTTGTGTTAATGTCTGTTTTCCAAAGTTTCACACCGAGTGGAGGAAATCAGTCAGAAATTAATTATACCCGATTCGTCAAAGACGTTAATCAAGGGCAGATCCGAGAAGCGGTTGTCGATCGCAATGGTGTAATTAAAGGTACAAAGCGCAGCGGTGAAACTTTTGTCACAGTTATTCCTGGTGGATACGATAGAGATTTAATTAATGATCTAGTTAAGCAGGGTGTCGTTGCTAAAGGTGAATTACCTGAAGAACCAAGTATGCTAACGACCATTTTTATTTCTTGGTTCCCAATGATTTTGCTCATCGGTGTGTGGATATTCTTTATGCGCCAAATGCAAGGTGGCGGTGGTAAAGGTGCGATGTCCTTTGGAAAAAGTAAAGCGCGTTTACTGAGTGAAGATCAAATAAAAACAACGTTTGCGGATGTCGCTGGTTGTGATGAAGCGAAAGAAGAAGTGGCTGAGTTGGTCGATTATTTAAAAGATCCTTCTCGTTTCCAAAAACTTGGCGGTCGCATTCCATCCGGCGTGTTGATGGTAGGTCAACCTGGTACAGGTAAAACCTTGCTTGCGAAGGCAATTGCAGGTGAAGCAAAAGTACCGTTCTTTACTATCTCTGGTTCAGATTTCGTCGAAATGTTTGTTGGTGTTGGTGCGTCACGCGTACGAGACATGTTTGAACAAGCAAAAAAATCAGCACCATGTATTATTTTTATCGATGAAATTGATGCCGTAGGTCGCCAACGTGGAGCTGGATTAGGTGGTGGACATGATGAGCGTGAACAAACACTTAACCAAATGCTTGTTGAAATGGATGGCTTTGAAGGCAATGAAGGTGTTATCGTGATTGCGGCAACTAACCGTCCTGACGTTCTTGATCCGGCGTTATTACGTCCAGGGCGTTTTGACCGTCAAGTAACCGTTGGTTTACCTGATATTCGCGGTCGTGAACAAATTTTAAAAGTACACATGCGTAAAGTTCCTTTAGGCGATGATGTTAAAGCATCGGTCATTGCACGTGGTACACCTGGTTTTTCTGGCGCGGACTTAGCAAACCTTGTTAACGAAGCCGCTTTGTTTGCAGCTCGAGCAGGTCGCCGTTTGGTATCGATGGATGAATTTGAAAAAGCAAAAGATAAGATCTTAATGGGGGCAGAGCGCCGCTCAATGGTCATGTCAGAAAGCGAAAAGGAAATGACGGCTTATCACGAAGCAGGGCATGCAATTGTTGGTCGATTAGTACCAGATCATGATCCTGTGTATAAGGTAAGTATCATCCCTCGTGGACGTGCATTAGGTGTAACAATGTACTTACCTGAACAAGACCGATTCAGTCATAGCAAGCAACACTTGGAAAGCAATATTTCTTCATTGTATGGTGGTCGTATTGCTGAAGAAATGATTTACGGTCCAGATAAAGTATCAACAGGTGCTTCTAACGACATTGAGCGTGCTACACAATTAGCTCGCAAGATGGTAACTCAATGGGGTCTTTCAGAAAAAATGGGTCCTATGTTGTTTGCTGAAGAAGAAGGTGAGGTGTTCTTAGGAAGAACATCAGCTAAAAGCCTTCATATGTCTGATGAAACCGCTAAAGCAATAGATGAAGAAATTAGATCTTTTGTTGAGCGCAACTACAAACGTGCAGAGAAAATATTAAAAGAAAATGAAGATATTTTGCATGCGATGAAAGATGCATTGATGCATTATGAAACCATTGATGCAGGTCAGATCGACGATCTAATGGCGCGCAGAGAAGTACGCAAGCCAGCAGCTGAGTGGGATGACCATTCATCAGATTCATCAAAGCCACCTACAGGTAAAAGTGAAGTAAAACCTGATTTAAGCAATCCTTCAGACGCTCCTGCCAAGTAGCGATGAATTCAAAGCCTCGACTATCGGGGCTTTGTTTTATCCCTTATTTCTTTTTGTATTATGACTATGTTTGCAACGAGTAACGATCTATCTAAACAATTAACTTGCCAATCATTTACGTTGGACCTGGGTTCGCCATGTATCATGGGAATATTAAATGTCACGCCAGACTCTTTTTCTGATGGCGGGAAGTTTAATACCCAAGCTAAAGCCCTAGCACAAGTTGAGGCAATGATGAGTGACGGTGCTAAGATAATTGATATTGGCGGCGAATCAACAAGACCAGGAGCAGAAGCCGTTGCGGTAAAAGAAGAGCTTGAACGCACTATTCCTTTACTTAAAGCAATCAAGCAACGCTTTGATGTTTTAGTGTCGATTGATACCAGTAAAGCTGAGGTAATGGCGCAAGCGATCGAAAATGGCGTCGACATTATTAATGATGTTTGTGCATTGCAAAATGAAGGCTGTTTGTCTGTAGTTTCACAAACGGACATCCCTATTTGCTTAATGCACATGCAAGGGCAACCAAGAACAATGCAAATTAACCCTCAGTATGACGACGTTATCTCGGATATTAAGGTTTTTTTTGAAGATAGAATCACTCAATGCGCTGAACATGACATAGAGCGGCAACGTTTAATTCTCGATCCTGGTTTTGGCTTTGGTAAAACACTTGAGCAAAATTATAAATTACTTGCTAATTTGTCTGCATTTGATAGCTTCGGATTACCTGTTTTATCAGGAACATCGAGAAAGTCGATGATAGGCAATTTGGTCAATAGAGGCCCTAACGAGCGTTTAGCAGGTAGTCTCGCAACTGCCTTAATTGCTGCTCAGCAAGGGGCAAAAATAATTCGCGTACATGATGTTAAAGAAACACATGATGTGCTTGCTGTGTTAGCGGCAACAGAAAATAATAAGTAGAACTGACAACGGAGAGCTTTATGTCAGAAAGAAAGTATTTTGGTACCGATGGAGTACGTGGTCTTGTTGGACAATATCCAATTACACCAGACTTTGTCATGAAATTAGGTTATGCCGCAGGTAAAGTACTGGCGGCACAAGGCACTAAAAAAGTGCTTATTGGTAAAGATACCCGTATATCAGGTTATATGCTTGAATCGGCTTTAGAGGCTGGGTTTTCAGCCGCAGGTGTTGATATCGGTTTGCTAGGACCTATGCCGACGCCAGGTATAGCCTATTTAACCAAAACATTTCGTGCAGAAGCCGGCATTGTCATCAGTGCATCTCATAATCCTTATCATGACAATGGCATCAAGTTCTTTTCTCAAGATGGTCAAAAATTACCAGATGATGTTGAACTCGCGATTGAAGCTGAGTTAGATAAACCGATGGGGACGATAGAGTCGCGATTATTAGGCAAGGCTAATCGAATAGAAGATGCTGCAGGTCGTTATATTGAATTTTGTAAGAGTAATTTTCCAAGTCAATATTCATTAGCAGGTATGAAGATAGTCGTCGATTGCGCTCATGGGGCGACTTATCATATCGCTCCCAACGTATTTAGAGAATTAGGTGCAGAAGTCATCGCTATTGGTGCTAAGCCCAATGGACTTAATATTAATGATGGATGTGGTGCTACATCCATGGATGCTATTTCACAAGCGGTTGTTGAGCATCAAGCAGATCTTGGTATCGCACTCGATGGTGATGGTGATCGTTTAATGATGGTCGATCATACTGGATATGTGGTTGATGGTGACGAGTGTGTTTACGTCATTGCTTCAAATGATATGAAGTCGGGAAGCGTTCAAGGTGGTGTTGTTGGTACCTTAATGAGCAATATGGGCTTGGAACTGGCGTTAGCTGAGATGGGTGTTCCGTTCTTACGTAGCAAGGTTGGTGATCGTTATGTTATGGAAATGCTTAAAGAAAATGGCTGGCAGTTAGGTGCAGAAAACTCAGGCCATGTTATTAACCTCAAACATACGTCTACAGGTGATGGAATTATCGCTGCTTTAAATGTTTTAACGGCAATATGCAGTAGCGGGAAAACATTGTTTGAATTGCGTCAGGGCATGGAAAAACTTCCTCAAGTGTTAGTTAACGTGCGCTTTAATGGTAATAGCGATCCGTTAAGTTCACACGAAGTGACCTTAGCGGTTGAGAACGTTAATAATATCCTTGAAGGTAGAGGAAGAGTGCTACTTAGAAAGTCAGGTACTGAGCCACTTATTCGTGTTATGGTGGAAGGGCCCGATCATGATGAAGTAACGACGCTTGCCCACCAAATTGCGGATGTGGTAAAAAACTCATGCTAATGGGTTGAAATATGAGCAAATGAACAAGATATTGATGTTAATGCTTGTATCTTTCGGCGAGGTTAGTTAATATCTCGCCGCTTCAATTTAGGAAAGACAAATGACAAGACAAGCAATTGTAGCTGCCAACTGGAAAATGAATGGTAGCCTTTCGTTAGTAGAAGAAATGACAAGTGGTTTGAGTAATATCACGCTTGCAAATAATGTTAACGTTGTAGTTTGTCCGAGCTTTCCTTATTTAGGGGCTTTTTCACTTTCAATGAGTCAATGCCAATTGTCAGAGCAGTTTGGTCTTGGTGCTCAAAATATGAGTGAAAAATCAAGTGGTGCATATACCGGCGAAGTATCGAGTACAATGCTAAAAGAATGTAATGTTAATTATGTTATTTTAGGTCACTCAGAACGTAGAAGCCTGTATCATGAAACGAGCCACTTGGTTGCTGAGAAAGTAGCAAAGGCATTGGAAAGTGGTCTGACACCGATATTGTGTGTTGGTGAGAGTGAACAAGAAAGACAGTCTCAACAAACAGAGACGGTATTGGCTTCCCAATTGCAGCCTGTTATTGATTTAATAGGTATAGAAAAATTTACAGAAGTTGTTGTCGCGTATGAGCCGGTATGGGCAATAGGTACAGGTAAAACAGCTTCGCCAGAAATGGCACAAGAAACTCATGCTTTTATCCGACAGTTTTTGGCGAATGAAAGTGAAGATGTGGCAAGTAAAGTACCTTTATTGTACGGCGGTAGCGTTAATAAAGGAAACTGTGAACACTTATTTGCACAACCAGATATTGACGGTGGTCTTATTGGTGGTGCTAGTTTAAAAGTCGACGAATTTAGTCAAATTTGTTTGGCTGCTAAAGGGCAATAATATGTTGTATCAAATTTTGATTGTTGTGTACTTAATCGTAGCGTTATGCTTGATTGGCTTGGTACTGATCCAACAAGGTAAAGGGGCTGACATGGGGGCATCGTTTGGTGCAGGTTCTTCAGCAACTATTTTTGGGTCAAGTGGTTCGGGTAATTTTCTAACCAAAGCAACAACCTGGTTAGCAATTGCATTTTTCGCTATCAGTCTTGTACTAGGTAACTTAACTGCAAATCGTGTAAAAGCGACAGACGAATGGAACGACTTAGCATCGCCAGTAGAGCAGAGTGCAAGTGATATTCCAGCGGTTAGTGCTGAACCAAATAGCGACGTACCAACAGGTACTGCTCCAATTACTAATAGTGATGTACCTGCTAGCGAAGAAGGTACAGCGGATAAAAAAGACAACGAAAGTAATATTCCGCAATAGTCTTTAGTAAACACATTTGCAGATGTGGTGGAATTGGTAGACACGCCATCTTGAGGGGGTGGTGCTTCGCGGCGTGAGGGTTCGAGTCCCTCCATCTGCACCAAATATAAAGCGCATGACTAATCATGCGCTTTTTTATTGCTTGTCTTTTAATGTAATAAACTTGGGTTTTCAATTGGCGCTTTATAAAACATAGCTAAGTAAATTAATGCTAGTGCAACTCATTTTGTCGCCCAAGCTAGTGAGTTTTACTAACTAATCTCAGCTGTGGATAAAGAGTGCATTGCTAGTTCTTATTATTAAATTCTACGTTATATTGTGGTGAAATAGCTGGCTATTTCTACAACCATAGGCAATGAATTAACTAAAAACTCACATGTCAGAAATATTAGCAAAGCTTAAACGTCTGATTGTTTGTGTTTTGTGCTACGTCTTATGCAATGTTTTTTGTTAGGTAGTTTACAGAGATAGCCCATATTTACGTAAAACATTAATTACCTCACCGTTTTTATACATCTGAGATAATTTTTCATCATGGTGTTTTACTAATTTTTCTCGCTTATCAGGAGCTATTTTTGGCGAAAAAGCGATATAAATATTGGCGGTAGAGACACAGCCTGCATTTTTTAATGCTGGCATATCACTATTCTGATTTTGTAAAAAGCTAATTGTATTTTTAGTAAAGAGGAATGTGTCTATTCTGCCTCTCACCAGTTTTCCAACATTTTGCTCGACATAACGATCTAAATAAGGTTGAAACTGGAATTGATGCTTATTGTTTTCTACGTAACTATTTAACTCTTCAATTGAAGTATCCTGCGCGATACCTATTGTTAAATTAGCGAGAGAATCTACGCCATTATATTGCCATGTAGATTTTGGCAGTGTGAAAAAACACATCGTTTGAATGCCAATAGGCTCTATTGGGTAGACTAAATCTGGGGCTTCTGCTTTGGCAGGAGAGAGTATGACATCAGCGTCGCCTTCTCTGGTGTATTTAATTGCTCTTGACCATGGAAGGTAATTTATTTGGATATCAAACTCATTGTTGGGATAGATCTTCTTCAAAAGATCAACAATATAACCGTTATATTCATTATCTTTAGGACAAATCTGCGGGCACCAATCTATTGCTGCTACAGACAGCGTTTCTTTTATTGTTGAAGAGGGCTCAAGTGCCAATAGTGGTGTTGAGTAATAACTTGCTAATAACCATGTGGAAACACACGTTAAAGTCCTTTTTGATAATGTGATTTTTTGCATACAAAACTTAATAAAACATTTCCTAGAAGCCCAACAGGGAGCTTGAATTACAACAACAATGCAGTTTATCAATATATGAACAAATATTCGACATATATTCTATTTTCTCAGCCAACTAATTTTCTATTTTGGCAGCTCTACATCAGTCCCAAGTACTTATTTACGACACGTATCCAGTGCTTTTTTCATACACCTAACTTAGTTTTTGGGGAGAAAACGACATTTTTTAAGAGGATTTGCCCGTGAATATCTTGCGAGTATAGCCAATGTCATCTAGTGGGATGGGAATCTTGTCTAACTGAATAAGTGGTGAGCTTCCAATTAGTGACCCGTTTAGGCAACCGCAATACCGTTAACAGGGGAAATAAAATAATGAAAATTAAATACCTAGCTTTTGCCATTAGTGCAGCGTTATCTAACGTTATCTATGCTTGATTAATGTTTATTGAAAAAAGACAACGTGTCGTTTTAAGGTAATCGTTAGACGTTAACAGAAGACAGTACTTTTTATTAAAATCGTCTAATGGTAAGGTTAGACCAATCCGCATAAATATTTAATATTTATGCGGATTGGTATGTGACATATAAACCTTTGTTCAACTGTTTGGTTCTACTTGATATGTTTAATCGGTTGTTAATAGTTACACAGTTTTACCCAGTTTATCATCGCAAAAATTATCTGTGTTTGTGGCTTTTGGTTGTTCTATTCTGTTTCTCTTTTAAGCTTTTTGCTAAAGAGGAAACGAATGGCTTATGGCAAACCAATATTCCATTCCTTGATGAGCAGCATTTAGCGCCAGAGTACTGGATAGCTAAGTTAGATAAGGGAGAGCAAACTTTATTAACCAAAGCTCAAATCGACGCGTTAAATAATCAGCAATTTTCTCAGCAAGAGTTTTTACATCGACCACTTGATGTCGCAGCAACGTTAGCGAACGAGCAGGTGATTTCATTAATCGAAAAATTGAGTAAGGTTCCTTCTGACCTGCGATATAACGAGCGTGGAAGAGTGCTAACAAAACACGATTACTCAGCCTATATTAACAATTTAAATTTACGACGATTAACGCGCCAAAAAGACCCGCAACAAGTCCTGTATGGCTTGGTAACGCAACGTGCAAGTTTACGTACGTTTCCAACCTTTGATCGCGTGTTTAGTCAACGCGGCCAAACAGATATCGATAGGTTTCAAGAGTCCGCGGTATTTCCGGGAGAAGCTGTGGCGATACTGCATACCAGTGCCGATAGAAAATGGTATTTTATCCAGAATTACCATTATCGAGCGTGGGTTGAAAAAGACGCAATTGCGATCGCAAATAAAAGTGAAATAGCGCAGTTTATCAATGCAAAGCATAAACTTGTGGTCACTGGTAATAAGGTGTTTACCACATTTAACCCCAATGATGAAACAACATCTACAATCCAGTTAGACATGGGCGTTACTTTGCCGTTACTTTTACCGCAACAACTAGATGAATTTCATGTACATAATCAACATATCTTAGCCAGTTACGTTGTCTCTCTGCCAACCCGCAATGGTAGGGGGGAATTAGTCTTAAAACCAACACTAATCCCGAGAAGTGCAGATGTTAATCTTGGTTACTTAGCGATGACGCAAGCCAACATCATTAAACAAGCGTTTAAGTTTTTAGGAGAGCGATATGGCTGGGGGCATGACTTTAACGCCAGAGATTGCACTGGCTTTATCGGTGAAATATTTAAAACCTTTGGTTTGTTGTTGCCAAGAAATACGAGTCAGCAAGAGCAAAATGTGATCGGTAGCGAGGTGCGATTTAACGCAGACATGACGGTGTCTGATAAATTACCAGCGTTAACCACATTGAAAGCTGGTGATATGTTATTTTTACCGGGTCATGTCGCCATGTTTATCGGTTTTGATCAAAATGAACCCTTTATTATTCATGATGTGTTTGGATTATCGCTTATCGATCAGCAAGGTCAAACCATTGAGGGCACTCTCAATGGGGTTTCAGTGACGCCATTAATGCCGTTTGAACAGTATTTAACTAACTTGTCGGCGATAAAACGCTATTTTGAATTAAGTCATTAAAGGGTACGCGATGCGATATATATTTAGCTTTTTATTACAGCTCTGCACCTTTACTGTTGCCATTATGATCAGCTTTGCAGCGGTAAGCCAGCCACAAAACTTTTCTTTAACAAAACTTGATAGCCAACAAGTCGTTGTTGTGGTGGTTGATGAGGAAAACTCGGTTATTGGTAAACTTTATACCTTTGAACGCTCTGGCCAGGCAGATAGCATAGATTGGCAGCGCTATTCTATTCAAACTGATGTCGTAGTCGGTAAGAAAGGCGTTGCATGGGGAATAGGACTACACCCTCAGCAAAGCGGTATTCAAAAAAGAGAAGGCGATGGCAAAGCACCAAGTGGTATTTTTTCATTAACGGGTGCTTTTGGTTATTTACCCAAATTGCAAACGTTATTGCCATACCAATCAATGGCTAAGGAAGATTATTGTATTGATGTTAATCAGTCACCTTTTTATAACCAAGTTATCTCAACTACGCAGTATGGTCAGTCAGCGGTTGAAGGTAGCTCTGAGCCAATGCGGCGTGATATTCACTTAGGTGATCAGTTATACAAAAAAGGAATTTTTGTCGCGCATAATCCTGCGAATGTTGCGCAAGCTGGGAGTTGTATTTTTATGCATATATGGCGAGGAGAAAGTCAAGGTACAGCCGGTTGCACTGCAATGGCAGAAAAACAACTTGATCGTTTATTATCATGGCTAAATACTGAAAAAAATCCTATTTTCATTTTGATGACGTTAGCTGACTATCAGCAGCGCCAAAAAACATGGCAATTACCTGCGATAAAGGTGAATAAAAGTGCTTCTTAACTGCGATTTAGGGGAGCTCGATAATAACGTCGAATCTTTTGTTATGCCATATATTGATATGGCCAATATCGCCTGTGGAGAGCATGCTGGCGATGACGCCTTAATGGCGAAAACATTACAGCTGGCTAAACAACACAACGTGATGGTAGGGGCGCATCCAAGTTATCCTGATCGCAAAAATTTTGGACGTGTTTCTATGACAATGTCAAGTCAAGAGTTACAGGATATTACCCGTAAACAAATTAGTCGACTCATTGACGCGGCAGCATTATTTGAGCTTAAGGTTAGCTATGTTAAACCTCATGGTGCGCTATACAATGATATGATGAAAGATATTTCTATCTATGAGTTATTGCTAACAGTTATCGCGGATTTTAGTAACGATTTATCGCTAATGATTCAAGCGACGCCATTTATTGAACGTTATCAAAAGCTCGCTAAGCACTATGGTGTTACATTGATACTCGAAGCGTTTGCAGATCGTCGCTATACCGATAATGGAAACCTGTTAGCAAGATCAGAATCAGGGGCAGTGCTTTCAAGTGAACAAACCATATCGCAAGTAAAATTGCTACAACACTATCAACAAGTCATTGCGCAGCATGGTAAAAAAATTTCTGTTGCTGCAGAAAGTATATGTGTTCATGGCGATAATATTGATGGTGTAAAACTGATCAAGGAGATTAGTAAAATATGCAAACGATAGCGTTAGCAGATATGATGACCCTTGCGATTGAAGTTGCTAGTGAAAATGCCATTATTTGCTATTTGAATAAACGCGATAATGAAACAGATATCACCGATCAAGATATATACCGTGCCATAGTCGCGTTATCTGAAGAAGTTAATCTATCACTAAAAGGGCAGGTTATTGAATTAGTTCCTGCGTTTCGCTCATTGCTCGTGGTATTTGACATCAACAAGCTAACCATTGAATCGATTACATCAAGCATTGAAAAGTTATTCAAGCAGAGTCATTTGCATCCGGAAAGTTCAATCAAATCGATAGATATCCCAGTATATTATGGTGAGGAAGTCTCACAAGATTTAGATTATGTCGCTAGGCAAACTGGTTTGCAAAAAGAACAGGTGATCGAGCTTCATATGCAAACGGATTATTATGTTCAAGCAATTGGTTTTGCTCCTGGCTTTAGTTACTTAGGAAATTTAGACCCGCGCATTGTTTTACCCAGAAGGCAAACCCCACGCACTCAAGTACCCAAAGGAGCGGTTGCAATAGCAAATGATAAAACTGCTATCTACCCTAATAGCATGCCAGGTGGCTGGCATATCATTGGTTCTACACCTTTTGATTTGTTCGATAAAGATCGTAACCCACCAATGCTGCTTCAAGTTGGAGATAAAGTGCGCTTTAAGAAAATCAACAAAGCTGATTTTGTTGCTCAAGGAGGCGTTTTATAGTGTCTTCATTCATCGTACAAAACAGCGGTATTTCAAGTATTTTGGTTGATAAAGGCCGTTTTGGCTATGGCGCTATGGGCTTGGCACAAGGAGGACCTGCTGACGAAAATGCTTTTTACTGGCTTAATCGTTTACTTGATAATGATAATAATGCGGTAGCGATTGAATGTACACTTGGCGGAATTGAACTTAAGTGTACGTCTGAGCAGGTTATCGCCGTTACTGGTGCTAACGCACCATTATTTATTGATGGCATTAGAAAGGCAAACTGGTGTAGTCATAACGTAAAAGCTGGTGCAAAAATAAAGCTAGGTTATGCTAAGCAAGGTACTAGAGTTTATTTGGGGGTGCAACAAGGATTTACGGTTAGTAAACAGTTTGGTAGTGCAACCACAGTTGTAAAAGATAGTGTTGGTGGTCTTAATGGAGATGCACTCTCTAAAGGCGATAGCCTACCTTGCCAAGTGATTAAACACCAAACACTCAAAGCATTATCGCAAGAGATTATTCCTCGTTATCATCAACAGTTACAGCTTGGTATTGTGGTTGGTTATCAAGCAAAAGTGTTTTGTGCTAAGGCACTTAAGCAATTTTTCAATCAAGCCTATCGGGTAACCGAAGCAAGTAATAGAATGGGCTATCGGTTGAGTGGTAAACCTATCGAGGTGCCAAAGGCTGAATTAACCTCAGAGGGAATTTGTTATGGGGCGGTTCAAGTACCGCAAGATGGGCAACCAATCGTGTTGCTTAATGATCGGCAAACCATTGGTGGTTACCACAAACTCGGTTCAATATTATCATTGGATGGCAGCAAATTGTCGCAATGTCAACCAGGCGCACAAGTGAGCTTTTACCCATTAAGTGCAGAGCAGGCTATAGCGGCGGTAAATAAAGACCATCAGTGGCGAGAAAAACAATTACTGTTGGATGTCATTTAATACCAATCTGCATAAATATTTAGCCTCTTAGCGAGGATTTAATGACTTATAGGCAAGGCATTGATTGAAGAGAATGGTTTTTCCCATGTCAAAATCAATAACGCTGCATATAAGTCATTAAAACTCGCCCTTTGGGAACTCAGGAGCAACATGATAACGGCACAATATTTCCTTGATGTAGAATGACTATATCTGTGAAAATCTTGTTTGTTCTAATGCCTCTCCTGCAGTTCTAAGTGATTAAATATTTATGCAGATTGGTATAACCATGATTGTTTTTAGATAGGCGCTGTTAGGATTCTTTAGTGTTAGTGTAGTATTGATACTGGTTCTTACCTTGCCGTTTAGCAACATACATGGCGGTATCTGAGTTTCTCGTTAGGTCATTGTAGTCTGTACCATCATTTGGGTAGGTGGCGATACCGATACTAAAAGTGGCATAAATTTGTTCGTGAGTAATAACAATAGGGCTGGTTAAGGTAGATAATATTTGCTGAGCAACAATAGCGGGTGTCTTTGGGTTGTTGATATGACTTAACCAGATGGCAAATTCATCACCCCCTAAACGACAAATAACATCATCTCCACGCACAACTTCGGTCATCCGTTTGGCAATTTCAAACAACAAGTGATCGCCGGCAGAATGGCCATAACTATCATTAATGCTTTTGAAATTATCCAAATCTAGAAACAACATCGCATGTTGTTGATTAAAGGTGGAGTTCATTAAATCTCGATTAACAATACGCTGAAAACGGGTTCGGTTAGGTAACCCTGTCAGCGCATCATAATTGGCTAATCGCTCTAGTCTTTGTATTGCGATCGCTTGTTCTGTAATGTCTTTAATGGCGATAATGGTTGAAGGAAGGCCATTAAAGTGTGCATCATGAAACTGCAGATCGACAAATTTTTCAGATTGGTTAGAAAGCAAATGCATGTTTGATAGTTTACTTTCTTGATTTTCGATCGCTTTAGTGATCAATTGTGCATTTTCATGATTAAACAGTTCTTCTAGCGAATAGTTTAATAACGCTTTGTGCTCGACTGAAAACATCGCTTCAGATGCTCTATTAACGTCAACAATAAGGCCATTTTGAATAATAATAATGGCATCAAATGTCGCATTACTGAGTTCTCGCCAACGTTGTTCACTTTCTAATAGTGCATTTTTCGCTTTTGTACTAACTTCTATTTCCTTATTAAGGAGTTCGACTTTTTGAGATAATTCTTTTTTAGTGGCTTCTAAATTTCGTGCATAAGTTAGCAGGCGTTGCTGAATTTCAATTTGAAATGAACTATCATCTTTATTAAAAATGCTGCCAGCTTGGGGTTTTGCTGTAAAATCTATCGCCGATATCTCGAGTTCAGGGTGTAATTCAATAAATTGGCAAATTTTATCGTCTAAACATTGCGGTTGAGCCATGATAAACAAGCAATCTTCTTGCCCTTGAGAGCGGCAGGTAATCTCTCGTGCTTCTAATGGGATGCCAAAGCTTTTTTGACACCAACCACTTGAATATCCCGCATTCATAATGCAGACGGGATGGTCTGTACTAAAGTCACTGTCTAACCAGGCATCACATTCAAACGAGTAGGGATGTTTATATACCAGATAAAAATTCTCATCGGGTGACGGTGTTGATTCAGGCATTATTTCAACAGATGCCCAACCTGAATAAGCAAAATGAATCGGCCCTGCAGATAGTTTTGCGATAGGATCAGTAAGATTCATGGTTTCATGGAAGTTTTGTGCATCCGATTGCCCAACGGCATGAGCAAGTTCATACAATAAGCTAGCCGCGAAAACATCGGCTTCGTTTTGATGCTTATCGCCAAAAATCTTCCTGACTAACTGAAAAAACTCAACTGAAAAGGCAGCTCCTCGTACTAAAACATAGCGTGATTTGTGGATCTCAATAGAGCCTTTCTCAGGCGATGCTTTTTGCTCGCTAAAAAATTCACTGACTTTGGCTTCAGCGAGTTCAAACAAGGCTTGAAAGTCTTGAGGCACTTTTACTGTTTTTAGCATCTTTGTTCCCTGAAGCTGCTTTTGTACTTTCTTGCTTTTAGCATTTTTACTATAGGCATATTAATTTAGCAACCTATCGTTGTATATCTCATTAATAACGCTAGCGACTTCTCTTTGTAGCCTAAACCTAGCATAGGTTTATTCAATAAAGCTTGGTATAGTATTGGCCTGATTACAAATTTGGTGGCTATTTGTGGTAGACCTTGAAGGCACGCTTTATATTGGCATTATGTCAGGAACCAGTGTTGATGCTATTGACGTTGCATTAGTTTGTGTTGATGATCAAAAGACAACGTTTCTTGATGGCATAGAATATCCTTTCCTAGAAGATATCAGAGAGCAAATTTTAATGCTTTGTCAGACGGGAGAAGTGCACTTAAAAGCATTAGGTGAATTGCAAGTTAAATTAAGCCTATGTTATGGCGAGGCGGTCAATGTATTATTGGAAAAGCAATCGATAAACGCCAACCAGATTCGTGCAGTTGGTTGCCATGGTCAGACGGTTTACCACCATCCTTTTGGTCAATACCCTTTTTCAATGCAATTGCTTAATGCCAGTGTTTTAACCGCCAATACAGGGATTACAACGATATCAGACTTTCGCAGTATGGATATTGCTCTTGGCGGCCAAGGAGCGCCACTTGTACCACCATTTCATCGAAGCTTGTTATTGACTAATGACAAACACAAAGGGGTTTTTGTCAATATAGGCGGGATTGCTAACATTAGTGTCATCGATGAAGACTCTCTTATTGGCTATGACACTGGCCCCGGTAATGTCTTGCTCGATATCATCATGCAAAATCGATATAACCTCAGTTGTGATAAAAATGGTCAAAAAGCCGCTCAAGGTCAAGTGTGTAAACCTTTGTTAGATGCAATGTTATCTGATCAATATTTTGCAAAAACCGGTGAAAAAAGTACCGGACGAGAATATTTTAACCTTGATTGGTTAAATCGATATCTTGGGAGTGAGTATATTCATTTGTCTGATAAAGATTTATTAAGAACATTGGTTGAGCTTACTGCTGTCACCATTGCTAATGGGATTGGAACAAACTATTGCCATGACGTATATGTGTGCGGGGGAGGTATAAAAAATCAATTGCTGATGGCTTGTCTGCAAAGGATGTTACCAAAAGCCAATGTAAAAACCACCCAGGCACTTAATGTTGATCCCGATTATATCGAGGCCGTTGCATTTGCGTGGTTGGCACATCAATGTATCAACCGCAAGGTGGGGAACTCACCTAGTGTAACGGGTGCCAGTAAAGCGGCGATTTTAGGTAACATTACTCCTGTCATTTAACCGCTGCACTTTTCACTTTTTGCAAAATATTTGCCTATTTAATTAAAACAAAATTTGGCAAATATTGGTTTTAAAGACTAAGGTTAATAATAAAATTATAATTTATTAACCATATGATTTTAAAAAAAATTAGTAATACTTCTTTGTTATTTCTCAGTGTATTTATGTTGTTGGGCTGTCAAGGGCCTGATTTTAATACATCGATACAGTCAACAGCGAATACTTCGCCGTCGGTGTTAGCAACCGATCAGAATTCCACTCAACATACCTTTTTAACATTGGAAGAAATAAATGGTTGGAGCCACGTATCGTTTTATCCTGATGAATATAATGATTTAGCGCAATTGTCTGGTGCCTATCATATCAAAGCGACTGAAGTTATCCATAATTCGCAACGTCACTTAGAAGTTGAAACGGTATTAGTTAGGAAACTAAGCCATGCATTCAACCAAAATAGTAATGGCATAATATTGTCTCTTGAAGACAGAAACTTAACCATAGGGCAACTTAACAACTTATCTTTGACCCTAGCAATAAATGGTCGCAATTCTGTGATACCGACGCCTTTTGAAGCATCGCATTATTACAATCAATACATTCGAGATGGGATCATTAGTCAAGATTGGCTAAATAAGTTATTAGAAGAGCCAGCGGTGTTAACATTTACCTTAATGTCCAAAGGTGTCGATGATTACAAAGCAACAGCTGCGGGTTATTATCGATATTACGTTTCTGCTATCGATGAAAAAGTACAGCTATCGTTATCTGCCCATGATTTCATTGACGGATCTGTAACTGACAAGTTAGGTAAACTTGACCAAACGATAACCGCAATAGTGATCACACTTGATACAGCGACTAACCAAACCTTAGAAGATTTTATTACATTACCATCAAGCTCA
Organism: Thalassotalea ganghwensis; assembly: GCF_053485795.1. NCBI lineage: Bacteria > Pseudomonadati > Pseudomonadota > Gammaproteobacteria > Alteromonadales > Colwelliaceae > Thalassotalea > Thalassotalea ganghwensis. The sequence continues at coordinate 264,924 of NZ_JBQRUM010000004.1, read as the reverse complement.
ATAAAAGAGCTTTATTTAGAGGCAGATATATCAATCACTGATATAAGTTTAAGTTATCGACAAATAGGTCTACTAGCGAAATATTGAAACAAGTCTCTAAGGGCCTGTTGATCTTTGTTTGAATTTTCTGCAATCGGTTACTTTTGATAAAATCAAAGCAGCGTAAGCGTAGTTTAGTTACGACAAATGAGCTAATGCTGATGGTGCTATTCTTAAAAATGGCTATTGCCCCTTTCGTTGAGGTATTGTGACTGAGGCTACTATTATGATTACAGCGCTAGGCTAGAGAGTGCTTTTTTGCCATATTCATGCCATCGTTGAATAAAACCAGGCGGGTAATAACTATTAAAACATTCGTCATATCCTGGTAGGTGTTTCATTCTCTCAAACCACTGAGCGACAAGTGTATTATCAGACCACAAGCCGTCGAGCGATAACATTGCCATTCGTTGAACATAGGGGAGGGTAACAATATCAGCCAGGGAAACATTCGGCCCTAATAAATAGTCGCTATCAACTAGGGTTCGACCTATTTTATTGACAAAACCTTTATGTACCGCAATGGCTGCTGATAATTCGGGTAACTTTAGCCCAAATTTTAAGGCTTTAAGTTGACGGTCACGTCGTTGTGCATCAGGAACTGATTCAAAATGCTCTTTAAGTTGTTGTTCTGTAAGTGTTGCCATTTCTGGTCTTATCGCGATTGACCAACTAACTGTGCTACATGCAGGATGAATACTTTGGTCGATGTATGCGAGCCATTCATGCATTTTCTTTTGTTCTGGTAATGTTGTGGGAATAAAACGATTTTGATTAAACTTTCGATCTAAATATAGACAAATATCGTTAGACTCATAGATTATCGTAGTGCCGTCTTGTAGAACGGGAACTTGAGCTTTGGGATTAAGCTCCTTAAACCAGGTGCTATGTTGTTCGCCACCACGTAAATTTACAGGATACAAGGTATATGCGATAGGTAATTGATGTAGTAACAAATGGACTTTCTGTCCACAAACAGCATTAAAATGAGTATAAAGAGTTAGCACAAGCAATTAATATTGTTAGTTATCGTCATGGTATTTTGACATAAGTGTTAAAAAATCAAAAGGTCCTCATATAACTAAACGTTATTTTTATTGTTAATTTTTTTGAAAATTTTTATATGATAATTATCTCTATGTTGTTGTCAGTTATTTGCTCTAAATAGAGTTTGGCTAACGTTAAGTTGCCAAAATGTCGTTTAATTTGAGCGAAAGCAATAAAGCGTGATTTAGCCAGTCTCGGATCTCGACACCTTATTAAAAAGAGCCAAGTTTTAACCAGAGATGGCGGTATTGAAGGGGGTATTGATGCGGATGTTTTCATTGTCTGCATCCTTGCAAATGATAGTTCAATTGATTATAGCTTAAGATTTTGGATCAGTCTGGCTATTTTACTATTCATATCGATATAATAGGCGCTCTTACATAGCCAATCTCGGCGGGAAATTAATAGTGATAATCGGTAGTAAAAAGGTATCTAAGCACGTTTATTCACCCCAGGGGGTAGTAACACAAATTGATGAGGTAATTGTTGAAGAGCCTTTACAAATCAATCTATTTTTTCCCACTGAATGTGAAACTATTGGTAAGCCTTATCAATTTAGTATAACGATGCGAACGCCAGGTAACGATGAACAGTTGATTATTGGCTTGCTGTTGAGTGAACAAGTGATTTATTCAATAAAGGACATTAAGACGATAACTCAAGAAAATACTAACGATGGCACCAACGAGCAGTTAAGTAATGTCTGGGATGTCGAACTTGTTGAAGCATGTCGGCAAAGACTACCAAAAGAGCGTCGAATGCGAACCACGTATAGTAGTTGTGGTTTGTGTGGTTTGAGGTCTATTGAGTCGTTAGCGTTAAAACAGCTGCCAACTTTATCTACTCAAACAAATTGGTTATCAGCAGAGGTCGTTTATCAAATACCAACCTTAATTAAGCAACAACAGCAATTGCAACGGTTAACCGGTGGCGTGCATTGTGCAGCTGTGCTAACGGCAAAAGGTCAAATACTAAAATTGATGGAAGATATTGGGCGTCACAACGCGTTAGATAAAGTGATAGGGGCCATAGCGGGGGATTCAACAATCGATAAAAATACCTGTATTTTTGCTATTTCATCAAGGGTAAGTTTCGAAATGGTTCAAAAGGCTCTCATTGCAGGAGTGTCCGTTTTAGTGGCCATCGGAGCACCATCAAGTTTAGCGGTCAGGGCGGCAATCCATTTTAATCTCACCTTGATTGCTTTTACTAAGCCTGAACAGTTTAACGTCTATCATGATGCTCAGCGTATCAGTAGCCAAAAATGTGATAACTGATCCGCAATCATCAGCGCATAATCCGGCGTGTTGAGCTTTTGCAGTTAAGCTAACCCCAAAAGCAGCATTTCTGATGCTTTTTTACGGCGTTATTGTTAATTTATGTGGAATACCCACACACATCAACTCTGCCTTGGATAAAAACATGAACAACTGCTGCAAATTAGCGTTTATAGCTCAACAGCCGCTAATTAACGCCTTATCCCTCGTGTTTTATTTTTCCAAGATTGAAATAGCCCAAAAGTTTTCATCGAAGCTTCCAGATTATGTGTGTTAACAAGCGCCTCGACTTGCTCTGCTGTCTGCCTTTGCCATGGGATATCATCCATATTGGCAAGACCTAGAATTAACGCTGCCATAATTTGCGCGTTCTTTTTTAGCTGAGCTTGATCGACTTTATCAAACGTATCAGAAGCAGCATGGTAGTTTGAAGCATAGTTTGCGTCAGCTTGGTTCGGAACAATGTTGGCAACACCTTGCATCATAAAGTCATAATTATCAGTGCCAACAACTGGCACATTAATCATTTCAAATGGCCCAAGGTTGCTTACAGGTCCAAGCGCCTTATTTAATGTTTCTATTATTTCTTCTCTTCCATTGGTAAAGAAGCCTGTGATTTTACCCGTTCCGATGTCGATAGAACTTGCTAATATGTGATTATCTAGTTCTTTGATGTGCGTCTTTGTATAGCCCCAAGACCCATATAAACCTTGCTCTTCACCGTTAAAGAGCGCAAATCGTATTGTTCTTTTCGGTACAATTTTATTCGCTATCATTTTTCGAGCGATGTCGATAACTAGATTAACATTGGCGCCGTTATCGAGCGCACCCGTACCTAAATCATATGAATCTAAGTGTGCACCGATAAGAATAATTTGCTCAGGAAATTGGCTTCCTTTAATTTCACCAATAACGTTGGCTGACTGATAACTTTCTCCATGTTGCGTATCGATATTGGCGGTTAAGGTTAAGGCGTGATTTTGCTCAAGTAGTCTTTTTATTTGAAGACCACGCTCACGCTCTATCACGAGTAAAGGTATCTTGGTATTTGCGCCTTTACTCGGTAGATGGCGATACAATAAATTTTTTACTCTTGAAGAGATATAGACAATTCCAGCAGCTTTAACATCGGTTGCACGTTGTTCTATACCAACCGCATCAACGTATTCTTCAAAAAGTCCGGAGATACCTTTTTCATCATCTAAAACTTTCGTCGTCACAAGGAGCCACTTATCTTTTAGCGATTTTGACTGAGCAAAATCGGCTGCAGTACCGTAGTTGAGATTAACAATGTCTATGGGCCTATTATTGAACTGCTTTAGTTCACTAAAAGGCATACTGACAACACGTGATTGAAAAGCAATATTTTGTCCAGTGATCAAAGCATTCGCGCTTTTTTCATACCAAGCTTTTGGCATAGTAAAGGGTTCTTTTTTAGCACTGACGCCAGCTTTTCTAAATTCCTCTAGCGCCCATTCAACTGCTTTTAAATTTTCAGGCGTTCCAGTCAGTCGCCCTCCAACATGGTCGGTTAGATGTTGTAAGCTTTCAATGATGTGTTCGTCTTGCCCCAGCGATTTTATTAGCTTTTCAACATCACTTGCATGTGCAGGCTGTAATGACAAGCCTAGCGATAGCAGAAGCAAAACGGAGAAGGCAGGTTTTGTTATTTTAAATAGAGAGTTCATAAATCATCCTTTTTATTTTCTTTCTATGATTACAACGGATAAAAAATAAAGCAATTACAATAAGAAGAATTATAAAATATTAGCGACTTAACAAAAGGCTAGTAATAAATTCTAGAGCGTGTTGCTCTTTACTGTACAAATTTTGTTCGAATTAAACGTGATTTAATCGAGGCGTAGCGAATACCGTATAGTTATTCTATACAAATGAGTTACAACAAAGCGTAAATCACGTTTAAACGAATCCGAAGGACAGCGCCCATTTGAAACTTCCATTTCGTTATTGCCTATTTATGGGGAATAACCACATGACATAGGCTCTGTCTTGTATAAACTTCAAATGAACTGCTGCCAAAATGTACATTAAAGGTCAACACGCTCTAAAGATAAAAAGACCTGTCGCTGACAGGTCTTTTTTTATACAGAGTAATCTATTAGGTCGTTAACTTACGGTGATCTTTCTTCGGTTTGACATTTCGTCTGGCAGTTTAGGAGCCGAGAGTGTTAATACACCATTATCAAATTTTGCACTAATATCGTTGCTATCTGCTCCTTGTCCGATATTGAAACTACGTTTGAAAAAGCCAGTTCGGCGCTCTTTAGTAATCACCTTGTCATCTTTGGATTCTTTAGTGGTATCTATCTTTGCTTCTATTGATAAAATCCCATCATGAAGTTCAATATTAATATCGTCCTTTTTAACACCCGGCAGTTCAGCGGTAATAAGATACTCTTTATCTTTTTCTGTGATATCGACTCTTGGGCTAAAAAACGATTCTGATTCAGCCAAATTGCTTGGGAAAAAGTTCTCAAAGAAATCGTTACGATTAAACCAGTGGTCACGAGGTAATAAGCTCATTTTCTTTCTCCTTAAATTATTGGGTTTGATTCTCACTCTAACCTTAGTCGAGTGTTTGGGTGTCGCCACTGTAACGTGATGTTTTCTTGATCTAGTTCAAAAAATAAACATTATTCTTTTTTTTGAACAATTATCGGGGCAGAAATTGCTTAATGAATGACTATTATTCCGCTCGCAACGCGTCGATAGGTGATAGCTTTGCCGCATTTAAAGCAGGGTATATCCCGGAAACTAAGCCAATAACCGCTGAGAAAAGTAACGAAAGTACTAAAACGACAGGGTTAATATCGATAGGAACATCAGGTAGTAAAAGCTTAGCGATTATTAGCATGATCAAAACAACCAAATAGCCAATTAAACCACTAACGACGGCTAGGCAGGTTGCTTCTGCGAGGAACAATAATTTAATTTGTTGAGAGGATAAACCTAGCGCTCTCATTAAGCCAATTTCTCCCGTTCTTTCTGTCACTGTGATGGTCATAATGGTTGCAATGCCTACGGCTCCTACCAGCAGTGAGATTAATCCTAAACTTGCTCCAGCACTTTTAATAATAAAAAGAATCTCATCAAGGCTGGTTAACATGTCATCTTGGGTGATAATGGTAAAGTCTTCGATGCCGTGGCGATTAATGAGTTGATGTTTGATGTAACTGGCGACAGTTTCCGCTTTAAGGCCTGGCTGATAAAAAATGTCTATTTCCATTAAGCTATCGCGGTTAAATAGCTGCATCGCTTTCGCTGCTGGAATGTAGATCATATCATCGAGATCTTGACCCATAAACTGTCCTTTTTCCGCCAATACGCCAACGACTTTAAAGCGCTGACTTCCAACATGGATGCTTTGTCCGAGAGCATTGTCGTTGCCGAACAACTCTTGCTTAACTTTTGCCCCTAAGACGGCAAAGCTTCTTGGTGCGAGGTTATTATCATCGGGTAAAAAGCGTCCTTGTGCTAATGTGAGTTTCCAAGCTTGGGCACCGTGAGCGCCAACGCCTGCGACATCAGTATATCGTGACAATTGATGCGCTTTAAGCTTTGCTGTTCCCATCACAATAGGAACAACATACTCTATATTACGAAGCCTGCTTAGATAATTTGCATCTTCTAGAGAAAGTGGTCTTACTGTATTGAGTAATCCGCCCATGCCGAAAGTTTCGGTTTTGCCGGGGGTGATAGCAACGATATTACTGCCAAATTGGGTAAACTCCTGTAATACAAAATTACGGATACTTTCACCAATTGATGACATTAATACTACAGCCGCCATGCCCGTTGAAAAGCCCGCAACTGTCAGTAAAGCACGAAGTCGTTGAGATAGAATGGAGGTTTTTACCCAATATAAAAGATCATCAAAACGCATCTACATGCCCCTTAATGCCAGCACAGGATCTTGCATTGCCGCACGTTTTGCGGGCAACCATGAAAATAATACACCAATAATTAAAGCGACGAAGCTACTGGTGAATGTTGCCCACCATGGTATTGCCATCGGAAAGCTAGGCCACACGATAACGGTAAATGCAACAACGAGATAACCGAGAGCAATGCCAATGATGACACCAAGACCAACAAGAAAGAGCGCTTCTATGAGAAATATATTTCTTACTTCGGCGGCGGTTGCCCCCATTGCTTTTAATAGACCAATTTCCTGTTTACGCTTGCTGACACTAATAAAACTAACATTCATGATAAGAAAGCCAGCAACGACAAGACTAATGGCGGCAATAGCACCGATACTAGCGGTGATCAGTTGCAGTATATTATTAAACGACGCCAATATGGCATTTTGACTAACGACAGTAACATCATCTTCTCCATCGTGACGTTGTTTAATGACACTGAGGATCTTTTCTTCAGTAAAGGATTCACTGCCAGTTTGTTTAAGTTGAACTAAAATTCTAAAAAGGCTCGGTGAGTTGAATATATTTTCTGCTGATCTGACAGGGATGATGACCATATCACGCAGATCGAGGCCAAGTGATTCCCCCCGTTCTTCAAGCACACCAATAATTCGAAAGCGTTGGCCCGAATATTTTACCCACTGTCCAACAGCCTGATCATTTGAAAAAAGCTCGTTAGCAACTTTTGCACCTAGGATAATGACAGAAGAAGAGCGTTCACTACTGTTAATGGGTAGGCCTTTCCCTTTAGAGAGTGTCAGGTTTCGAACGGAAAGAAAATCAGGTGTGCTGCCTATAGTGATGACTTCTCGACTTAAACCTTGATAACTTATGTAACCTGTACCAGCGATAATAGGCGCGACGGCATTCACAGAAGAAATTTTTTTTAACGCTTGTGCATCTTCAATAGTCAAGTCACGCGGTGTAGTGCCATAAATTGGCACGGAGCCGCCAGTTGTTTCTTTTCTACCGGGAAGTACAACCAACATTTTGTTACCCAATGAAGAAAACTCATGTTCAACAAATCTTCTAGCGCCTTCACCCAAGCCAGTTAGTAATAATACCGACGTTACAGAAATAGCGACAGCAAGCAACAATAAGCTTGTTCTGACTTTATGCCGAGCTAACGCAATAAAACTAAAATGTAGGTTATCAATCAGTTTCATTTAAATCCGTCATACTTGGTCATTATTATGGTAAATGTCACTAATAATTTCGCCATCAACCATGTTTAGTTGTCTAGTGGCTCTTTTGCCAAGTGCTTTGTCATGGGTGACAAGAATTAACGTGATGCCTTGGAGGTTTAATTCTTCAAGTAAACTGATCACCTCTTGGCCGGATGCTTGATCGAGGTTACCTGTTGGTTCATCGGCCAATAATATTTTTGGTGACATGACTAAAGAACGTGCAATCGCCACTCGTTGTAACTGTCCCCCAGACAATTGCTTTGGCAGGTGATGGCTGCGATCAGCGAGACCTAGCTGTTCAAACAAGGATAACACTTTTGCCTCACGAACCTTTTGACTCATTCCTGCTAACATCATCGGTAATGCTGCGTTTTCTAGCGCGGTAAGTCTTGGGATTAAATGAAAGCTTTGAAAAATAAAGCCGATATTCTCACGCCTTAATTGAGCGCGCTGTTCCTCAGTTTTATTAGTCGTTTCAATATCACCTATTTGATAGAGGCCATCATCAGGTCTATCGAGTAGACCAATCATATTGAGTAATGTCGATTTACCTGATCCTGAAGGCCCCATAATCGAAACATAAGCCCCTTTGTCGAGCGTTAAATCAACATTGTTTAAAACATGTAAAGGTTGCTCACCAACTTGATAAGTTTTATTGAGTTTATTTAGTGTGATAATGGCAGAGGTCATTTTTATTTTTTTGCCTCTGCAAAAGCGCCGATTTCAACACCAGATAAGCCGATTGAAGCAATGACCTTGTCTTTTGTCGTTAACCCGCTAACGATTTCACTGAATTGCCAATTGCCTATACCTATCTCGACGTTTCGCCTTTCTATGAAACCATCACCGTTAAGCACTAAAACATATTCATTATTAATGATGAGATCTGACGGTAGCCTCAAGACATTTTCTTTTGCTTCGAGAATCACTTCAACATCGGCACTAAAACCCGCAAGTAAATGGGGATCGCTGTGCTCTGTCATAGCAACTTCGATAGTAACGGTTCTCGCTTGTTTTTCGTAATCTTGAATATAAGGGGAAATTCGGCGTAATTTACCGCTGAAGAAACGACCTCTAAACGCATCAAGGGTGATTTTCACTGGTTTACCTACGGTTAACAGACCAGCATCTACTTCGTCTATTGGTGCAGTCACATAGTGACAATCATGAGTTAAAATATCAACGGCAGGAGGTGTAGGGACGCCGGGAGGTGAAGGCGTGGTATATTCACCAATCTCACCAGTGATCTCAGCGATAATACCTTTAAAAGGGGCGACCAGGTAAGTTTGTTCGATAGACGCGTTGATGTTATCTACCATCGCTTGACTGGCGGTAGTTTTTGCAATACTGGCTTGGCAGCTTGCCTTTCTGGCATCAAAGTTAGTTAATGCAAGATCAAGGTTTTCTTGTGAGGTTAGTGCGTTTTTAAGTAACGTCTGTTGTCTTTGGTAATCACTTTCTGCTTGGTTAGCCATTAGACAAGCTCGTTTTTGTTCACTTTGACTAGCTTTAAATAGCGCTTTTACTTCTTCTAGCTTGGCTAAACGATCTTTATTCCATAAAGAAATAAGCAAATGACCTTTATCGACAATATCTCCTTCTTTGACATTTATGCTGGCGATTTGACCACCAATAGGCAATGACATTTTAGCTCTTTGACAGGCTGTAATCGTGCCAGAACGCGTATTTGCTACCGTGCTTTCTACTAAACCCAAACTGGGCGATAACACATCGACTTGAATAGGCTTTTCAAGCGTTAACCACCAGTAAAGCCCGGCCAATATGAGTAAAACGAGTAGCCAGCGTAGCCATTTCATAATCGTTCCTTGCAATATTTATTTTCAAGTATGGTGATATCACCGATACCAAGTTAACAGCTCATCACTGTCCAAAGTGACTTGTTGCAAAATCAATCAATTTATTTCATTTTTCTATCATATGACTTTATTATTTTTAAGGCATGATCTAGCTCAACAATAGTGATAAAAAAATCAGAAAATATAGTTTTAATATTAACTTAGCATGAAACTTTGCGAGTTTCTTTAAAGTTGAATTAAAAGTATTCGTTTGATTGGTTGTTCGCTTTTTTTAGTCGCGAAGTTATCTGCTCATTTTTTGATTTTATTTGCGTTAAGTTGTAGGGTTAACTCAACTGATAACAAGAATAAAAAACTATGCTTCAAAAAAATTGTGGGTTTGCTCTCAAACTTAGTGATGACGCCTCATTACTATCATCACAACGTATACAACGAGAAGAAAAAGTAATTCCAGCGCTTAAAAAAGGGCAAGTATTGGTAAAAGTACTTGCATCCCCGGTTAATCCCTCCGATTTAGTCTACTTGCTAGGCAAGTATGGCTTAACCGCGCAAGAAGGTAAGTTTTGTGGTTTTGAAGGGGTTGGTGTTGTTATTAACGCTAATGCTGGATTATATGGCAAATGGTTAACAGGCAAGCGTGTTGCCTTATCAGCCGATCCAGAGCAAGACGGCTTATGGGCTCAATATGCGATAACACGAGCAAATTATTGCCTGCCTGTCAACAAAGACATTCCGGATGATCAAGCCGCAACGTTGATCGTTAATCCTTGTACATCAGTTTGCTTAGTAGAGCGCGCGATAGCTTTGGGAACTAAGGCGCTATTGGTAAATGCGGCGGCAAGTCAGGTTGGTAAGGGCGTGATTCGTTATGCTAGGTTAAAAGGGATAAAAACAATAGCTACTGTGCGTAGTGAACAAAATGTCTCGATAGTAGAATCGCTTGGTGCTGATCACGTTCTTTGTACAGCTCATCAAGGTTATGACGAAAAGCTTAAGGCACTATGTCACCAGCTGAAAGTAAAAGTATTACTCGATGCAGTCGCAGCAGAGGAAACACCGCGAAGTTTACGAGCGATGCCAAAAGGCTCTACGGCAATAATTTATGGAAGGTTAACTGAGACTCATGACCCGCTAGGAGGGCTTTTTTCTGTCGCTGATGTTATTTTTAGAGATATTCGTATAGAAGGCTTTTGGTTAGCGACCTATATCGGCAAAGCAAACCCCTTACATGTGCTAAGTTTAAGCCGAAAGGTGCAACGATTATTTTTATCTGGAGTGTTTAAAACCGATATTTATGCCAAAGTCGACTTTGAGCAATTTGGCCAAGCGCTCGATTATTATGCTGAGCACAAAAGTGAGGGCAAAGTGATCCTATTACCTCATGGGGGTAATACCGTTGAGTTAGGCAGTTAATTGATAAAACTTTCCATTAGTGAGCTCTGCAAGAGCTAGTGGTGATAATTCAATTTCTAAACCGCGTTTTCCACCACTGATAAAAATTGTTTCGTGTTGCTGAGCGCTCAAATCAATAAAGGTTTTGAGCGCAGACTTTTGCCCCAATGGAGAAACGCCGCCTAAAATGTAACCTGTACTATTAATAACATCGTTCGCTTTGGCCATCGTGGCTTTTTTGCTGTTCATAAGTTTGGCGAGCGATTTCAATGATAATTGTTGATTCACGGGAATAACGGCGACTACCAATTGATGCTGAATATCGACTACCAGCGTTTTAAAAACTTTTTCGATATCGACAATAAGCTTTTCTGCTGCTTCTAAGCCAAAAGAGCTGGCGTTACTATCATGTTGATATTGATGGAGGGTGTGCGGTACCTGTCGCTTTTTTAATAAAATAATGGCCGGAGTCACTGTCGTTTTCCTCTTATTTATCTAGAAAAAGTCGTTTAAGTAAATGTTTACGGTAAAGTTTATGGCTAAAGTAACGCATATGCCTGATATTATCGTTTGTGTTTACCGTGTGAAATATTCAATAATAGCTCTTGTATCATCAACTGTTTTTCCATTCAATTATAATAAGTTAACACTATGACATTTCGCATTTTGCATACTTCCGATTGGCATTTAGGTCAGTTTTTTTACGGTAAAAGCAGAGCCAGAGAACATCAACAATTTTTTGATTGGCTACTTACTGTCGTGGTGGAGCATGAAATTAATGCCATTATCGTAGCCGGGGATATTTTTGATACTGGCACTCCGCCTAGCTATGCACGAGAAATGTATTTTGAGTTTATTGTTAATCTGCAAAAATGCGATTGTCATTTTATTGTCTTGGCTGGTAATCACGACTCTGTCGCAATGTTATCGGAGTCGCAAAGTGTATTAAAGCATCTAAATTGTCATGTCATCGCAGCCGTTTCAGATGATATTGAAAAACAAATAATCCCGCTACATGATGCTCAAGGAAACCTAGCAGCCGTTGTTTGTGCGATACCTTTTATTCGACAGCGCGATATTATGACCAGTCAAGCAGGGCAGGATGCAACAACCAAACAACAAACACTGCAAGAAGCAATAAAAACACATTATCAAAGCGTATTTGCTAATGCTAAAGCACTAGCTGGCGACGAGACACCGGTGATTGCAACTGGTCATTTAACCACAGTTGGTGCTAAGACCAGCGATTCTGTTCGAGATATTTATATTGGCAATTTAGAGGCGTTTCCGGCGCAAGCGTTTCCTGATGCAGATTATATTGCACTTGGTCATATTCATCGTAGTCAAAAAGTCGCTAAAAGAGACTTTATTCGTTATAGCGGCTCACCGATACCTTTAAGTTTTGATGAGTGTAAACGGGTAAAACAAGTTCTGGTGGTGAACTTTGAACAAGGAGAGTTCAATGATGTTACTGAAATTAATGTGCCTGTTTTTCAACCAATGGCAAGTATAACGAGTCAGTTAGATAATTTAGCAAGTGATCTTGAGCAGCTATTAACGGGTTACCAAGAACAAATTGCTACACAAAAACTATGGCTTGACATAGAAATTGATAGCCATGAATACCATAGCGAGTTAATTACACGAATTGAAGAATTGGTTAAAGCGCTTCCCGTTGAAGTGCTATTAGTTAGACGGGAAAAACGCAAAGCGTTGCAACAGTTCAACACCGAGGAGAAAGTGACACTTGATGATCTTAATGTTGAGCAGGTATTTGAAGCGCGTTTGGCGCAACAAGAATGGTTAACAGATCAAGATAAAGCGCGAAAAGAGCGATTACTGGCACTATTTAGAAAAACGGTTAATGAGCTCGAAATTGAGCATTCAGGTACACCACTTAGCTCGCGAGTAACAAAAGAGGATGTTGTACGTTCATGAAAATCCTCAGTTTACGCTTTGAAAATATAAACGCATTAAAAGGCCATTGGAAAATTGACTTTCAGCAAGCACCTTTTGACAACAATGGTATTTTTGCGATCACTGGGCCAACAGGCGCAGGTAAAACCTCTATTCTCGATGCGATTTGCTTGGCACTATACCATCAAACTCCGCGATTAAAATTAGCGACTGAGGAGATAATGACAAGAAATACCGCCAGTTGTTTAGCGGAAGTCGAATTTGAAGTTAAGGGTAGACAGTATCGGGCATTTTGGAGCCAACGAAGAGCAAAAAATCAACCCGATGGAAACTTACAAAAACCCGTAGCGGAATTAGCGAAGATTGATGGTGAAATTATTGCAAGTAAAGTTTCTGAAGTTCGCCAAACGATAGCTCAATTAACGGGGTTAGATTTTGGTCGTTTTACAAAATCAATGATGCTATCGCAGGGAGAGTTCGCAGCATTTTTAAATGCTCAAGCAAAAGATCGGGCTGAATTGCTAGAAGAGTTAACCGGCAGTGAGATTTACGGCGCTATTTCACAGTACGTTTTTGAGCAACATAAACAAGAAAAACTAGCACTCACCCGAATGCTTGATCAAGCTGAAGGAATTGTTTTACTTGGCGACGAAGAATTAGCTGAAATAAAGCAACAGCAATCTTTGTTGCTTGATCAAGAGCAGCATCTAGAGCAAGAGCGAGATGTCGTCCAAAAAATACTACATTGGATCGATAAAAGTGAGCAGCTAGAACACCAGCTAAAAAATCATCAACAGCAGCGAAATGCTTTGAAAATAGAGCGAGAAAATTCAACAGCGGATCTGAATTTACTGGCGAATGCAAAACCGGCTCAACAGTTAGCGCCAAGTTATCATCAATATAGCGAAGTTAATGCGCAATACCATGAGCTTTTAGCTGAGCAGCAGGACGTTGGCAATAAGATAGCGCAAGAGCAAGTTCGCCTTGTTGAAAGTGAGCAACAGATTACAGCCGTTGAACAACAGTATGCAGCACAGCAAAAGGATATTGATGATTTTGAAAAACTCAATCGTGAAAAATTACAACCCCTCGAGAAAAAACTGTCGGTTGAGCGAACCAATGTAAAAAATATCGAACAGCAAATTCAAGAGTTAACCCATAAAAATACTCAGCTTATTGAACAAAAACAACAACATCAACAAACACAAAAAGAAGCTGAACAAAGAAAGCAAACTCTATCAACATCGTTAAAGGAACTTGAAAAGTATAAAAAAATAACAGAGCAGGTTCCGTTATGGCAAAACCAGTATCAGACGTTATCGACCAATAAAGAAAAAATTACGCAACAACAAACGCTAGCGCAAAATGTTAGTCAAACTGGTGAACAACTCAAAGCGCAAATAGCGCAAGATAATCTTATCGTTAAGCAAAGTCAGTTAGAATTTGACAGTATCAGCGATGATATTGTTAAAAAGCAGCAGACAAAGCAGGCAATATTGCAAACACTTCATTGTTCGGATGAGCAATCACTGAAACAACAGCTAGCTAAGTTGCAACAACAAATGCCAACACTAGTCTCGTCGCTCGATAAATCGAAGAGTTTTAATGATGTGGCTGAGAAACATCGCAATAACCTTAATTTGCAAGAGCAGTTAAAACAACGCGTAGCCAACCATCAACTACAAATTGAACAACTTCGCCATGAGTACAAATCAATGATGCAGCAACGAGATGACTTATCGAAAATCGTTGAGCAACATCGGTTAATTATTTCACTTGAATCGTTAAGAGGACAATTAGCGCTTGAACAGCCATGTCCGTTATGTGGCTCAAAAGAACATCCTTTAATCAATGAATATCAACAACAAAGTGAACTAGGGTCATCTGAAGAGCAACAAAGGCTATTGGCCATAGAGAGTGCACTTAAAGCATGTGAGCAACAAGGAAAAGACCTTAAAGAGCAATTGTCAGGGTTAGAAGCTGAGCTCAAATATGTTACGCAAACCCTTGAAGAGCAGCAATCCATGTTAATGCAGTTGCAGGATGAATGGGTAACAATTAAAGCGCAGGGAGAGCTAGATACAAACATTGAAGAATATTTACTATTAGAAAAACTGGTGAATGAGCGTCAGCAACAATATCGTCATTTTATCGCACAACAGGAAAAGATCTCTGACACTGAACAAAAAATCGTTGAGTTAAAGCAGGTACAAACAGATAAAGAAAAACAATTATTAACTCAATCTCATCAAATAGAACAAGCGGAAAAAGAGCATCAGCGACTGTTATTACAACATCAGGAAATAAATGCGCAGATTAAGCAGTTAGTTGAGGAGCAAGAAATATTGACTCAACAGTTGGCCGCCGCGTTGATTGACGCTGAGCAAGATAACTGTCAGTTGTTTGAACAAGAGCAGCTTGTCATAGATATCGATAGATTTAATAATTGGCGAAAAGGGGTTTCTCAAAAACTAGAGCAGTTATTGTTAAGTGAGAAATCATTGGCCGAAGTCGAAGAACAAATGCGTAGTTGTGCTCAACAAATAGCGTTAATTGACGCTAAACATCGTGATATTGAAGAAGATATTCAACAGTATATTGTTAAGCTTTCAGAAAACAAAATAGTACTTGAACGATTAGAAGTGGAGCGTGTCACCTTGTTTGCTTACCATGATATTGAACAGTATCGTCATCAACTTAAGCAAGCATTTGAGCAGATCAGCAAACAACGAGAGCAACTCATTCAGACCAAGCAAGTTCATTTGAGTCAGCTCAAAGAGTATCAGGGCTTAATACAACGTATTGAAAAACAACTCGATAGCACTCAACAACAACTTGAGCGAAAAAAACAAGATTGGTTTGCACAATTAAATGAAAGTCAGTTTGTTGATGAACAAGCGTTTAAAAAAGCACTATTGAGTGAAGAAGAACTTAATCGATTACAAGCACTCGCAGAACGAATGGATCAAGAACAACAGAAACTCGATACCATTGAAGAGCAGTTAAAAGATCAAAAAAATGTATTGTTAACTATGCAAGACGACTTAAAAGGGCAGGGTATAGATGATTTTAGCAGAGCCCAGGTTGAACCGCATTTGTTGACAATTCAACAGCAACTGAAACAATGTCAACTTAAGCAAGGAGAGTTAACTCAACAAATATCCCATCATCAGCAATCATTGCAAAAGCATAATCAACTGATGGAAAAAATTGAACAATTTCGCCTAAACGTGGATGACCTATCCTATTTATCGAGTTTAATTGGCTCTGCTGATGGCGCCAAGTTTAGAAAATTTGCACAAGGGCTAACCCTTGCTCACCTCGTTTACTTAGCGAATCAACATTTATCTAAATTGCACGGTCGGTATTTACTGCAAAACCAACAAGATGATTTGTTGGGTCTAGCGATTATTGATACTTGGCAAGCTGATGCGGTTAGAGATGTTAAGACATTATCCGGTGGAGAAAGCTTTTTGGTGAGTCTATCTTTAGCACTCGCTTTGTCTGATCTCGTTAGTGTTCGAACCAGTATTGACTCACTCTTTTTAGATGAAGGTTTTGGCACATTGGACAATGATACCCTAGAGATCGCTCTTGATGCACTCGATAACCTAAATGCTAGTGGCAAAATGATAGGGGTTATTTCTCACATCAATACCTTAAAAGAGCGGATCGATACGCAAATTAAGGTCAAGAAAAAAAGCGGTTTAGGGGTTAGTGAATTAGCGCCACAATTTAGATTTATAGAACATTAAGCACTTGGTTCAATTAGCTCAGACAAGCTTTGACAGATCGTCCTGAAAGTTGAACTTTTATCACATCACATTATTAAAAAAGGGTAACACTATGTATGCAGTGTTACCCTCATATTACTGTTAATACTTAAAGCTTATGGATTTTCAACAATAGCACATCTTGATAAATCACATAACGCCATCATAGCACGTATATCTTTGCGGTTAACGGCGCCATCGCTATTAAAGTCATATTCAAGACTTGATTCTCCGCCACGTAACATTTCTTGAAATAATGTTACATCACGTTTATCAACCGCACCATTTTCGTCGATATCAGCAGGGTTGTTAGCTTCGGTATTACACGTACCATTGCCAGCAACAATACAGTCTAGCCATTCATGGAATTCTGCATCAAAACGAGTACCCCAATCAGCTAATATATCTTGATAAGCCATATATTCTTGAGCAACTGTATTGTTCATCGCTGGTGTTGCTGAAGCTTTGAAATAAGCATCGAGTTGCTTTTGTAGTCCAGTTTGACCTTGATCGTTTGGTTGACCACAAGTATCCACCCAAGTACCAGACTCAGCACGCCATTTCCAATTATTTTCAATGGCCGTCTCTTTATCAACCCATTCCCATTTTAGCCAGCCATCTTCGTCTTTAATTGTACATCCTTCTGCTATCAGTGGGTCAACAACAGGATTTGGATCGATTTGGCCACAAGTCATTACCCAAGCACCAGCTTCGTCTGTCCATATCCAGTTATTCTTCATTGCTTGAGTTTTGTCATACCATTGCCATGAGTCAAGTGTACATTCACCTACAGGATCTACAGGATCTACAGGATCTACAGGATCTACAGGATCTACTGGGTCTACAGGATCTACTCCACCTTCGAAGTCAGGATCCGGAGCACCACATGTCCATACCCAATTACCTGAACCGCCATCGGCGTCATCTTTAACCCAAAGCCAACCATTTGCAGTGGCTTCATCTTTCGATTTCCATTGATACGGTAGGAATGTACAGTCATCTTCAGGGTATTCAGGTTCTACCGATTGATTTTTATCGTATTTTACCGCCCGCAAGGTTGGGAGAAGTTTATTATCTATTTCATCACGGTGGTTTTCCATCATAAAACGTGTTGCTAAATAACCCCAGGCATATATGCGAGTTTGATCGTCAGAATACGTTGTTTGAAATACTTCACTGAGTTGATAGGTTTTTTTTGCACCTTCTTGTAATGCCCATTCTGTGTTGTCAGGCAGAGATAGATACTCAGCAATGCCTTCACCCCACCAAACACTCGGGTTAACAGAGTCACCAAAATTACCCCATTGGTTATAACGGCCATCTAAGTAGTGATATTGTTCATGCTCTAAATTTCTAATTTTAAAGTTGCCATCACTATCAGGCTCTTGATAAACATATAAGCGCGCTTGGTTATTGTCATACATAGGGTAACCTTCCATATAGATCCCCCCGTTGCCAGTGTCAATATTGTATACTGTGCTTCCGAAATACTTATAAGCTGTTGAGCTGATAAAGACAGCTAATTCAAATGATTCATTATAATCATCAGCTACGGGAGCAGATGGGTTGGTTCCAAACGTTGAGTGAAACTTTTCTTGTCCTGCAATTAGAGCAGCACAGGAGGCATTAAGGTTTTCTTCACTAATGGTTCCTTGATAGCGCATTTTTATAGATGGAGAACATTCACGTGTACCTGATAAAATAGCGTCTTCTAAATTTATATCACAGAGGCCATTGTAACTGTCGCAATTCGCTGCATCTAAATCTTTTACCATACCTAAAGCTCTAAACCAAGCAACTGAGCCAACGCTGTCGCTTGAATAAGTATTTAAGATATATTGAATAAACGGACGTATCTTATTTGAAATTTCGGTGTTGTTCAGAGAAAACAATCGACCAAGTTCTGAAACAACTTTATTAAATTGGAGCTCTCGCTCGTGACCTAACAACCATGTGGCATCGACTTTGATAAATTTTATTAAATTATCAATAATTTCAGGGTTATTAAGGTGGACATCGATAGTTTTCTGTTGGTCATCGTCGATGGTCGAATTATAAACCTGTAATAATAACTCTCTATAACCACGTTCTTCGTCATTTACACCAGCATTGTTCTCGCGTGATACAGTATTAGCGTAGCCAAGAAAAGCTTCAGTAAAGCGCGGAAGGTATAGGGTTGGGTCTGAACCTATGGCGCTTTTTGACGCTGTAAGCATATGTAACATTTGACGTCTAACATTATGATCACGTGAAGCTTCGCCATTAAACGTTACAAAATAGTCACCTGCAAAGTATGTGTCAAATGCTCGCTTAATGCCATTTTTAAAATCTTGTGTAAAAGCGCGATTAGAATTGGCTGCCGTTTCAGCAGAAAACATTGTGCGAATGTAAGTGATTAAAATATCAAAGTCAGCGGCGCCATTTTCGTCACTACCGTCGTAAGATATCAGGATGTTATTTAATTCATTGACGACAACTTGTAAGTTATCATCCGAAAAGATTGAGTGCCCTGCATATTGTGTATCCTC
This sequence comes from Thalassotalea ganghwensis, assembly GCF_053485795.1. Classification (NCBI taxonomy): domain Bacteria; kingdom Pseudomonadati; phylum Pseudomonadota; class Gammaproteobacteria; order Alteromonadales; family Colwelliaceae; genus Thalassotalea; species Thalassotalea ganghwensis. Next base: position 246,003 of record NZ_JBQRUM010000004.1, on the reverse strand, counting down.
CCACATCGGATAAATACAGTCGTTAACATTAGCATTTTTAATCCTATCGATTAAATTGGCACCACTGAGTCCTTCCAATTGTTCAGGGGAATTACATGACGCAGAGCTTGCTGATACGTTTTGCTTATTAGTCATCACTTTAGCTGTTGACTGCTGAATTTCCTGACGCTGAGACGTAAACTTTTGATTACCGATGTGTTGTTTGTTTATCAAGGGGTGCTGTTGGTTCGATATATTATGGCTGTGCTCAGCATTGGTTGCCGCTACAAATGAGCTTAGCATAACTCCAGCAGCAACGAGATTGTGTTTTTTCATAAAGATTCTCTCATATAAATTGCTATTATTATTTTTATGTGTTTTTAGTGTTAAATTTATGTGAAATTGTTTCACCTTGGGCATCATGGCATGGTTACATAAAATATACAATATATTTGTATCGGTTGTTTTTGGATAAAAAACCAATAGTAATATCGTAACGAGGGTAACACTGGAAAATAGGGGGGTGATACGCTGAGTTTGACTACGCAAAAAATCATTACAATTGCATTGCTTGTAAGTTTGTGCATTTATTAGTTTTTACTACACTTTAATCAGGGTCTGTTAAACCTGTTGTTTTTCTTTTTTTGTATTTTTTTAGAGTGGCAAAAGCAGGGGGAATGTTTGGTCAATGCTAATGAGCAAATGTTAAAGCTTTTAGTGTGTTATATAATCATTATCCACTTTTTGTAAAGTACGGGACAAAAGCTAAAATGGTGTTCAACTTTGGTAAACACTTTTTCAAGATGATTAAGCTTTAATTTTTTGCATTGATTAGCGCACTGTATTTGCTCCACATAAAATTAAAAACAACGAACAACCAAGACTAATTTACGACGGTGGTGTCGTACCAAGCGCTTTCTAATAGTTTGTGTTTGATTGCTTTTTGTAAAGGAATAAGAGGTTTACGTCATGGGTACGGCTAAAAGTCGGATATTAGATACAGCGCCAGCTATATCTCGTCTTGAGTTTATGACAATTATGGAACAAGCGCTTTTACAGGCGCGTCAGTCTTTGTCCTTAATTGTGTTGAAGATAAACCAATTGCATGAAACCTGCCTCTCGATTGGGTTGACCAACAATGAGCAAGTGTTATCACAGTATTTACAGCGAATAGAAATTACCGTTAACGAAAGTGCTAACGTTGGTCGCATGGGAGATGATGGCTTTGCTATTTTGATCAATGAAGATCGTGAAATATCTTTGTTAGTACTCGAGTTAATGGAAGTGCTAAGTCGTCCATTTATCTTAAATAATGCCTGCTTTGATATCGTTTCTTCCGTTGGTTATGGTGTTGCAAATGAATTTATTGATGATGCCTACGACTTTTTATCCACTGTTGAAAAATCGTTGACCAGTGTTGACCCGGCTAAACGTCAATACCTAGGTGGTTTTAACCCAAAAATCCTTGAAAAAGAACGAAGAGAGCAGTTGGTAGAGCATCGCTTGCGTGCTGCGATTAAACAAGAAGCGTTAGTATTGAACCAAGGGAAATCGAGCGACGTTTTTGCCTTGCATTACCAGCCTCAGGTGTCGTCGCTAGATTATAGCATTATTGGCGTAGAAGCTTTGCTTCGTTGGCAAGATACTGAGCTTGGTTTTGTCAGCCCAGAAGAGTTTATTCCCATCGCAGAAAGAATAGATGCGTTAAATACGTTAACTAAGTGGGTGGTATTAAAGTCCTTTCAAGATATCACGACATTAAATCAATATGTTTGCCCAGAAACGTTTAAGCTCAGTATTAATATTTCCCCAACTCAATTAATTAAAGCGTCAGTATTACTTAGCCTATTAGAAAGTGCGTTGAAACGTTATGATATCTTGCCAAGCCGCGTAGTGATAGAGCTTACAGAAGACTTACCGTTAACAGAATTTGCGAATGAGTTACAAATTATTAGTGATTTAGGTTGTCAATTGGCATTAGACGATTTTGGTACCGGGTATTCTTCAATGCATACCTTAAGAACGATGCCATTAGATTACGCCAAGCTAGATAAATCGTTTGTTACGCATTTATATACAGAGTTTTGCAACAACACCTCAGCAGATGAAAGTATGATCAGAACTTTCCAAGTACTGTGTAATTCTTTAGGGCTTAAAAGTGTGATTGAAGGTGTTGAAACACAAGAGCAACGGGACTTTTTGCGCAGTATGGGCTGTAAAGCACTACAAGGCTATTTTTTCAGTAAACCAGTTCCGCTAGATGAGCTCAGTGAACTAGTAAAGAATGAACCATATAAGCAGGTACCCTAACGTTATTATAATTTTAGTCGTTAATTGCGGAAATATTATTTTCGTAGGTTCTATTGACGCTAGAATATGGGCGCTGTTTAAAGTCTTAGTTAACCGTATAAGCCAATACGTTTTAACTTACGTATCATGTGTCAGATTACTACATGACGCTCCCCGCGCTTAAAAACGATGTAAAAGTACTCGAGGGTTACCAAGCTCCAACACATTAACAAGTTAACAAATAAATGGCACTCTTCATTAGTAGTAAGATCTCAAACGTCTACAATTTCTAACACTTAATAATACAGTTTCTTAAATTGTTAAGAAAAAACTATTTGTATCATGGTTTGCTATTAGGTTATACGACACACTTAATACATTATAACTGTTAACGCTTTGCTTTTTATTAAGTTTTATAGCTTCTATGCTGCACTCTTTTAGGAAAATACGCCAACCAATATGAGTATTTAGTAAACTAGGATCTTACTATGTCAACAAGCAACGATATTTCATAAACAACCTTTATACAATATAAATACAATATATTTTAAAAGCTATAAAATACAATTGCTTAGTTTGATTCCCCTTCCTTTCCTGTTTTGATGGAATTGTATTTTAAGATTACGTTTTTTACTATCCAACTCTAGGATTTGGTGAGCTTTTTTTAAATCTATGCAGAGTGATAATTTGTCGGTAATCAAAACAAATGCTTAGAAATTTAGTGGACTAAACGATGAGATTTTAACGCAGCATAGCCTCATTTTAGCCTCTGTCACGAGAGCTTAACGAAAAGGGGAAATGTTTTTTTTAACGCTCGTGGTATAAGCGTTTGCATAGTACTTTAACAGTTAGCCCGTTCAACCGCTTTGGCCAACATTAAAGCTAACCCCACATTTTATTATGCAGCGTTTTAAAAAGGAAAATAGTGAACGTATTAATCAAATAATATGTAAGAGGAATATCTGGGGAAAGGATAGGTTTAGCGAGAGTAGTGCCAACAGTGGTTAAAATTGACGTTCGTTTCGTTGATGAGGGGGCAATGCAGTAAGCCTAAGTATCAAATTGTAATCATATTAGGTTGTTTATTTTTTTGCAGGAGATTAGTTATGGAAACTTTACTGAGTATATTAAAAAGAAATTCATATAGGCATTTGGCTATCATTTTATTGTTTTTACTTAGTTGTAAAAACTATTATTATGATAAAAACATCTTAAACATAGAGAGCCTAGTCATTAGTTTATTATTCCCTCTAGGTTTTCTATTATTTATTGAGGTTATTAGATATTTAAAGCACCGTAAATGATGAGCTTCAGGGTACACCTCGTCAGAGGATAAAGTGCGCAAAGATAAATTAGCTAAGTTTAATTTCACCAATAATATCGGCCATTTTAAATTGGGCTGAGTATTAAAAAATGATAGGGAGCAAGGAGGATCGGAAATGAAATGTATTCTTAGTATACTGTTACTCGCACTTTCGCCTGCATTACTGGCTATTGAAATCACCACGGAGAACGCAACAAAATCAGAATTGGCAACGGTTGAGCTACTTAAAGCGCTTCGCGCATCCCATGATACCAATAAATGGGAATTCATTGATAAAGTTCATATCAACGAAAAGGCTATTCCACATAGCCACCCTTTATTAACATTACATACGCGTCATACCAGTAAAGCACATAAAGATTTTCTTTTATCTACCTATTTACACGAACAGATTCACTGGCATATAAGCAAGAATGAAGAAAAAACCAAAAGTGCAATTGAAGAATTAAAAACTATATTTAAGGATGTACCGAATAGCTTTCCTGAAGGCGCTGGCAATGAATTTAGTACGTATCTACATCTTTTAGTTTGTTTTCTGGAAATGGAAGCGATATCAGAGTTGCTCAGTGCTCAGCGAGTTAAGGCCGTTATGAGTTTTTGGCAGCAAGACCATTACACCTGGGTTTACCGCCAAGTGGAGCAGAAGAACAGTGAGATAAAGAAAGTTTTGGATAACCATGGATTATTAATTTAGTAATATCCCTCATTTTTCAACGTGATTTTTTTGATAAACAGCGCACAATAGCGGTATACAGTTGTCTATCTACAAGAAAGCTTCTAGTAAAGGACTTAATCTTATGAAGTGGTTTGTTTTTGATAGCCTGTAGTTCAACTAACATAGTTGCTAAGAATAACGTTATGGTGCTTGTTGATTTAAGCAAGTAGAAAGCACCTTATGGAGCAGAAGGAAGGTGTAAGTTTGAATCAAGGCATTTGTTGTCCGCAGAGACAGGGTTTTCCGATATGCAGAATTAAATTATAGAGTTAGAAGAACCATTTCTGAAATCATCAGTTTATATGATTTCTCATTTTAGCAGTACTTGGTGCATAAAATAATATCTATGTGTAGATATAGGTATGTAAGATAATTTGGTACGACCGAGTGGACTCGAACCACCGACCCCCACCATGTCAAGGTGGTGCTCTAACCAGCTGAGCTACGGTCGTACAATTGAACTGTTGAGTGAATCAACGAGGCGCTATACTAGCGATCTGCTTTACAGCTTGCAAGTAAATTTTAGTAAATATTTTAGAAAACCTACCCGTTTGTCTATTTAAGCGCCAACCGGGTGCATTTCTAAACGATGCTGGATGATCTTTAATCGCCAAGCCAACATAAATGCCGCGCAAGTTAAACCAGAAATAAATCCTATCCAGAAACCGTATGGGCCAATTGGTTCAATTAACCAATCGGTTAATCCGAGCACTAAACCAACGCCAAGGCCGATAACCCAATAAGCGATAAAGGTAATATATAAAATAGATTTTGTATCTTTATACCCTCTAAGTGCACCTGCTGAAATTACCTGTATTGCATCTGAAAACTGAAACAAAGCAGCAAGAAACATTAAACTTGCTGCTAGCGTTACCACGTCTTGATCAGTGCTATAAATTAACGCAATTTGTTCTCTAAAGATAAGGGATAGCGTTGCGGTGACAAAAGCGATAAGTAAGCCTAACAAAATTGAATATTTACAAATCATTTTTGCACCTTGATGATCTCTATCACCAACGGCAAAACCTACTTTTATTGTTACCGCCATGGCTAAACTGAGTGGCACCATAAAGACCAAACCGGAAAAGTTAATGGCGATTTGATGACTAGCTACGACATTTGCACCAAATGGCGCGAGAATAATGGCGACAACTGAAAATAAACTGACTTCAAACAATAAAGACATTGCTATTGGTACACCTAACAATAAAATTGATTTCATCGCTTCGATATTCGGCCAATAAATCTTATCCCATAAGGGCGCTACTCTGAGTTTCTTTGAAACTAAACAATAAATTAGCATGCCGACAAACATAACCCAGTAAACAATCGCTGTAGCTAAGCCACAACCTGCACCGCCAAGGGCTGGCATTCCAAATTCACCATAAATAAAAATATAGTTCGCGGGAATGTTAATGAGTAAACCAATGATGCTAATGATCATGGTTGGTTTGGTATAAGAAAGCCCTTCAGCGTAATTTCTCAAAACAACGTATAAGCAAAAGCCAGGTCCTCCCCATACGATGTAGCCCAGATAATCAAACATCAGCGTTTTTAAGTTACTTTCTAATGGCACCCGCTCAATGATAAGAGGGGTAATGCCATAATATAAAACAATCAGACTTAACCCTAAGGCCAGTGCAATCCAAGCGGTTTGAAAGGTTTGATTGGCAACGTCTTTAAAGTTTTTAGCACCAGCTAGTTGGGAAACAATGCTAGCTAACGCCATTATTACGCCATAAATGGTTAAAATCAGCGGTAACCAGATGCTACTAGCAACCGCCACCGCCGCCATATCGGTTGCACTGACTCGACCCGCCATCACGGTGTCAGCAAAACCCATTAAATTCTGGATTAATTGGGCAATTAAGATAGGGTAGGCAAGTTTCATTAAACTTTTAGTATTGTCTAAAAACCCTGGAAATGTCATTTATGGCTTTATCCTGTAATTAGCTTTTTGTTATCATCGCCAAGCACGTTGTTGAAAGAGAGATATTATATGTTTACTGGCCTAGTACAAGCACAAGCTAGAGTCGTATCAATTACTGAAGCGGATGCGCTCGCCCGTTTAACTATATCGGTAGAAAATGAACAGGCGAAAGCATTATTACTTGGCGCGAGCATAGCAATTAATGGGGTATGCTTAACTGTTGTTTCGTATCAAGAGCAATCTTCATGTACTCATATTAATTTTGATATTATCTCAGAAACTTTGCAGGTAACCAACCTAGGAGCGCTAAAAGTTGGCGATATGGTTAACTTGGAACGTTCATTAAAAATGGGAGATGAGTTGGGCGGACATATCGTTAGTGGTCATGTTCAAACTACGGCTCATTTAGCGAATAAAGTGCAAACAGACACTAATTGCACGTTAACCTTTATCATTAATCACCAATGGATGGCATTTATTGTTCACAAAGGTTTTATCACCATCAATGGCATCAGTTTGACGGTGGGAGAGGTAGGAGATGACAAGTTTTGCGTGCATTTAATCCCCGAAACCTTAGCGAGAACTAATTTATCGCGTTTAGCAATTGGTGATCAGGTTAATATTGAATGCGACCAGCAAACGGTAACAATCGTAAATACCTTAAAACGTCTTGATCTAACCAAATTAATTAGTTAACCATTACTGCTTAAAAGTATTGCTCGTCGTCGGCATCAATAGCGAGCTGAACTTTTTGATGATATTCATCGATATGCATATTTAAATGAATATCGTGACAACAAGCCGGACACTCGTCATAGTAATCCTGGTCACCGGCAGAGGTGTCAAGTGTGACAAACAAATGATGGCCACAATGCGGGCATTCAATACGCTGCTGTTTAATACTGTTTGGCATAATACCTCCTTATGATTGCACTAAAGTTGTACATGCCACATCTGTAATTATGACGCTTTTCTTTGAGATAGCGAGTAAAGCCAAAGACTTTTTCAATTGTTAAATAAGATCAATATCATAGCGAATTGATAATATCTTTTGCTTGATCAATGTAATGACCACCAAACATATTAGCGTGATTTAAGAGGTGATAGAGGTTGTATAGTTTCTTTTTTTCTTCATAGTTTGGGCTCGGTGGTAAGTAACTAAAGTAACTTTGATAAAATGCTGGCGGAAATCCACCAAATAATTCGGTCATGGCGATATCAGTTTCTCGATCACCATAATAACTTGCGGGGTCAAAGATAATTGGTTGTCCCTTTTCAAAGCCGACATTACCTTGCCATAAATCGCCATGCAAAAGAGACGGCGATATCGCATACTGATCAAGTCGTTGACGACATTTATTCAGGATGTTTTGGTGCTTTGCGAGAATGATACCTTTTTCGGCCAAGCGTTTTAGCTGAGGACCTAAGCGGTACTCGCTAAAAAAGACACTCCAATTTGAACTCCAGTGATTACATTGTTTGCTGGTACCTATAAAATTATCTTGCTGCCAGCCGAATGCATTAAAGGTATCCATGCTATGAAGTTGGGCCAGTGCTTTACCTAAGGTTGGCCATTTTGATTGCGCATTTTTGTCCATTTGATGGAACGTTAAGATTAAAAAAGCATGCTTTTCGTGATGACCAATCGCAATAACATCAGGGACTTTAATAACATTTGCTTCGGACAGCCTCGAAAGGGATAACGCTTCCGCTTGAAAACTATTGAGATAGTTGATGTGATTGTATTTTACAAAATAGATGTTTTTTTCATCCGAAATGCACTCAGCCTGATTGATATCCCCTCCTGTTAATCGGTACCGAGCTTTGATGGTAAAAGATTGGCCAGTTACTTGGCTGATCACGTTTTGTACGGCTGACCACATAGAACACCTTTACTTGCGCTAACCATGTAGGCAACTAGTTTACGAGATCAAAGCCGAGTATTCAAAGTGGGGCGGTTAGCTCACAAACCTTTGTCGAATATCTGGAGGTTCAACGACAAATACTTGTAAGCTAACCTTAAACTGTTAGGCGTGTTAAAACTGGTAATTTAGGTTAACCAAAACACTTCTACCTGCTTGCGTATATTGCTCTTTACTTGCTGTATTATTTTGACCGGCGATACTTTGATAATGGTAATATTCTTTATCAAGTAAATTGGTTACTCCCGCGGATAATCGCCATTGACCAATTTCAACCTGACTATACCAGTCAACGACGCCGAAACCTTGGCTGGTTGCAGTGCTAACTCCCTGAATTTTAGGCACATCGTTTTGTGCTTTTGCGAATCGTAACGCCAAGGTATGTTGCCAATAGTTTTGCTCTAACGACATTAATAAGCTCCCAGAAAGTGGCGAGATACTTTCAAGAGGTTGAGCACTTTCATTGTTTCTGCCATGAGCATCAGCAATATTAATGGCAAGGCTGATTGAATCATTCAACCAATGTTTGGCGCTAAACTCCCAACCTTCAATACGAGCCGATGAAATATTCCGGTATTGAAAAACTGATTTTTCAACGCCTGGGATGTAAGTAGGCTCAGTTGCCACGAGTTGTGATTCAATAAAATTGTCGAATCTGCTGTTGTAGTAAGCTAACGAAAATTCGGTATTAGGCCATTGTCCTTTGATGCCGAGCTCGTGGCTATTGCTGGTTTCGGCTTCAAGTGCTGGGTTAGGTAGTATTTGATAAAACGGCTCCACGCCATGGTTTTGATAAGCGAGATCGTGTGGCGGTATTTTAAAGCCTCTCATCCATTGTCCATAAAAAGTCACATTGCTATTTAAGTGAAAGGTAGTCGCTAATTTTGGTGACCAAGCGTTTTCATTGATGTCACTAAGCTCACTCATTTGATAAAGTGCATCATCTTTCGCTGACATACGGTAATCATCATAACGAACCGCAGCAATAAAGCTCCATGGCGTATTGGTGGTGATAATATCTTGTATATATATACCTGTCATTGTTGTTTCAGCACCAGGAAAGGCTTTTTGCGGTGTATTTTCAAAAACAACTTCACCGTCAAAGCCTACACGAGTTTTTAAACGAGGCCGCTTGGTGTCATAAATATCTATATCGATACCATAGCTCAATTGATGCTCGATGGTGTCTTCTAACAATTGTTTGTTAAACATGGCTTTTAGACCAATGATATCTTGTTCAAAGCGATAGTCGTTGAAATCACTATACCCGCGATTGCTATGTCGAGTTTGTTGACTTTGTTGTTGATATTGAGAGACATAAAGAAGTCCTTGCCAAGAATCGTATATTGCCGAACCAGCTTGTGAACGGTAATCGATGGTAAAGGCGATGCTTTCGTTTTTATCATCAATACTATCGATTTTAGCTAAGGAATCGACGTCGACAACTTGTGAGGTAGATTGTTGATAATAGTCACCGATAAGTAGCAGCTCTGCATCACTACCAATGGAACGTTGGGCCTTGGCTAAAAGCGCCGTAGAGTCACTATCGTATTCAGGTAACGAACTGGTATAGTTTTGCGTCTCGTGGCCATTTCTTTCGGTTAACGATAGACTTGCTGCCCAATCGCTTATCCTAGCTGCGCCTTGAAATCCCATTTTATTGGTTTGACTGTCACTGTTGGTGCCAAGTTGTAGATTTGAGAAGTATTGTTCTTCTCCTAAAAAGTCTCGGGGATTTTTTGTTTGGATAACCACGATGCCGCCTAGTGCATCTGAGCCATACAAAGAAGAGGCTGCACCTTTAGCAATTTCAATTTGCTTTATATTGTCTGTATCTAAATAGCCACGGCCAACAATAAAGCCGCCACCACCTGCGTAGCTATCATTTAAACGCCTGCCATCTTGAATATAAACTAAGCGATTACCTCCTATACCTCGAACTGTGAGGGTTTGCGCTTGCCCAGCATTACCTGATGAGGTAATTGAAGGGTCATATTTAAACAAGTTAGCAAGATCGCTTAACACAAACCGTTCTATTTGTGATTGGTCAACTACCGAGACACTGGCGGGTATTTTTGCCAACGGCTGTGCGACACGACTGGCAGATATCACCATATATTCATCAGCCTTAGCATCAGTTGTTTTTGTTGCTAAGTTATCTTGTGCTATAGCCGTTGTTGTGATGGCTAAGGCGATAATTGTTAATGGAAAGGGCAATGATTTCATAAACTCCAACTTACATAAATGAGAACTATTCTTATTTGCATAGTAAACAATTTATTTTGGTAATGCAAATAAGAATGATTTGCATTTGTTTTTATCGTCAATTAATATGCAACAAATTGTTTTAACAAACTAGAGATTATTGAGATGTATAAGAAATTGACGACGTCATTCGCATGTTTAAGCATTGTGCTGGTGTTTACATCACTAATGCTTTCATTGGGGCTATCAGCAAAAAGTGTTGATGAAAATAGCTTTAGAGTAGTAAGTGCTGGAGGTACGATAACCGAGATTATTTTTGCATTGGGTGCACAAGAGGTATTGGTAGGTGTTGACCAATCTAGCCTTTACCCTGAACAAGCCTCAACATTACCTATGGTTGGTTATTACCGAAGTTTGTCAGCAGAAGGAGTTTTATCACTACAACCGACTGATTTGATTACTATCGAGGGTGCGGGTCGGCCAGAGTCTTTATCCCTTATAGAGCAAGCGGGTGTCTCTGTTCATATTCTTAATAAACCAGAAAACATTGAACAGCTTTTACAATTAATTGCAGACGTTGGCTCTGTGTTTGATCGGCAACAAGAGGCTAAAGTCTTAGCCGATTCTATTAAAGCCGATTACCAACGGTTAATCGATCAAAACACCGAAAACCATGACAATGTAAAAAAACAGTTAAAGGCGCTTACTGCGATATCGATTACTGATCGAGGCGTTGTTGTTGCTGGCGTTGAAACGGTTCCTAACTTTATTTTTGATTCGTTAAACATTGACAATGTTGGCAAGACTCATCGTGGTTATAAGCCGATGAATATTGAAGCGTTATCAGTCAATCAACCGGATTTTATCGTCGTTCCTGAGCATGTGGCTAAAGAACTCGGCGGCAAGGAGACCATCTGTCGCTTGCCTAGTATTCGCCTGCTTGATGCGGCTAAGCAGTGCCACGTGTTGGTCATGGATAGCTTGTTAAGCTTAGCGCTGACGCCACGAGTGGCACAAAGTTTAAAGATCGTTGACCAATACAAGGTATTGATCAATGACTAGCATAGCAACCAGTAACGTTGCCACTTGGCATAAAGCACATCAATATCGGTTTGAACTCATCATCGCTATAGCGATGTTAATGACTATTATCGTTGCGATGATTTCACTGTCTTTTGGTCCTGCCGTTTGGTCGTGGAAGCTATCGTTTGCTTGGTTATCACCGGCAAGTTTTCCTGAGTTCAGCCAATTACAACTTAATGTGGTCTCCGAGATCCGCCTGCCACGACTCTGTTTGGCGTTGTTAATTGGTATTTTATTAGCCCAAACCGGTGTCGCAACACAAGCACTATGCCGAAACGCGTTAGCGGATCCCTCAATCATTGGTGTGACGTCGGGAGCCGCTGTTGCTGCGGTGTTTTTAATATCAATGGGAAAATACTATGACATTAATGTTCATTTTTGGTTGCCAATTGCGGCGTTTTTCGGGGCATTAATTGTAACCTTGTTAGTCTATACATTTGCTCATCAACAGGGACAGGTCAATGTCGCTAATTTAATTCTAATTGGCGTAGCCCTCAATGCTATCGCATTCGCACTCATCGGTTTACTAAGTTACCTTGCCGACGATAGTGCTTTAAGGTTGATTAACTATTGGACTATGGGGTCGTTGGCAGGCGCAACTTGGGAAACATTGGCTAATGCATTACCGTTAATGCTTATTGCTTTCATTGGCTTGTTGCTGATCAGAGATAAGCTAAGTCTACTCATGTTAGGTGAAGCTCAAGCTCGTTATATGGGGGTGGAAGTTAGTAAGCTTAAACAGCAAGCCATTTTCTTCGTTGCTATTGGCGTCGGTGTTGCAGTAGCGCTAGCTGGCATTATTGGCTTTATCGGTTTAGTGGTCCCTCATATATGTCGATTATTAGTGGGGCCAAACTTGAAAAGGTTAATGCCACTGAGCATGGTGGTTGGCGCTTTAGTAATGTTACTTGCTGATTGGATAGCAAGAAACGTTGTCTCACCAGCGGAACTGCCTCTGGGTATTATTACCGCGTTATTGGGAGCACCACTGTTTGTTTATTTATTAGTTAAACAACGGGGCCATCATGCTTAATTTTAATAATGTTAATGTTAAAAGAGGCCGAGAAAATGTGCTGCAATCGGTTAGTGCCAATGTTAGTCCTGGTGAGCTTATCGCTGTTATTGGTGAAAATGGTGCGGGAAAATCGACATTGCTTAAAGCCATTACCGGTGAGTTACCTGTTGAAGGAGAATTAACTTTTCACAATAAAGTTATGTCAGCTTATCAACCAAGTGAGTTAGCACAGCATCGTGCGGTGATGTCACAGCATTTGTCATTGCCTTTTGATATTCCCGTTTGTGAGTTTGTTGCTATGGGGCGCTTTCATTTTAATGAAACCACCATTAATACTCATCAGGCAGTAGAGCAAGTAATGAGTGCAGCGGGATTGAGCCATTATATTAACCGTACAACAGCTCAGTTATCAGGAGGGGAGTTTCAGCGCTTACAATTAGCACGTTGCCTCGCTCAGCTTGATGCACTCTCACCGGATTGTCGCAATAAGTTAATGTTACTGGATGAGCCAACTTCCGCTTTAGACCTTCGTTATCAGCATAAACTACTGCAATTGGTTAAAAAGTTTACTGACGCTGGTAACGCGGCACTGATAGCAATCCATGATTTAAACTTAGCTGCCATTTATGCGAGCCAAATTTGGTTAATCGATAAAAACACGTTACGAAAAGTAGGGCATGCTCACGACATATTGCGGGAAGACGTGTTAACAGAGGTTTATCAAACTCCAATGAAGGTGTTTGAGCACCAATCAATTTCAAATCCAATTATTTATTCATCACCGAACTAATTCAATATAATAATTTTTAAGGAGTATTTATGCGTGAACAAGCAGTAAATCAAGCGCGACTTTTTACAAGGCAAATTAACAATGGCGTTTTATCGACGGTGTCTAAAAACTTACCGGGCTATCCCTTTGGTTCGGTGACACCATTTATTTCTGATTCTCAAGGACATATTTATTTTTATGTCAGTGATATCGCTCAGCACTCACGAAATATGAGCGAAAACTCGAAAGTTAGTTTGACATTATATCAACAAGCAGCGCAGGGCGATCAAAATGAAAATGCGCGAGTAACCCTAGTAGGGGATTGCGTTAAGGTTTCTGGTGAGCAACAAGACAGCTTAATTACTAAATATGTTAATCAATTCCCATCAGCGGCAAGCTATCGACAAGCTCACGATTTTGCTATCTGGCGTTTGGATATCATCCGTGTTAGATACATAGCAGGCTTTGGTAAGATTTTTTGGTTGGAGGCAGATGAATGGCAACAAAATGCAGCACCATGGGACGATGCCCAAGAACAACGGGTTATCGAACATATGAATGAAGACCATGTCGATGCGATGACATTAATACTGGCACACCAGTTTGGTATAGATTGCCAAACACCAAAAATGAGCGCGGTATTAACCGACGGATGTTATTTACAGACAAATAATACGCGTTTTTTTATACCTTTTAGCCAGCCATGTTTATCGATAGGTGATATTAGAAAAGAGCTGGTTGCTTTGACACACAATGCGCGAGCCGCTTAGCTGCGTTTACTTGAGATAAAAAAGCCACTTAATTTAAGTGGCTTTTTACTTTCAAGACTTAACTAAAATTTAGAAATTGAAGCTTAATCTAGCATAGAAATAACAACCTCTAGCGCTATAAGTTGCAGGATCATGACCACCATCAACGGTTGATGCAAGAATAGGAGGCTCTTCATCGAATAGGTTATCAATACCCAAGGTTAATTTACTTTCCCAATACTGAGGCATACTGTAGCTAACCTGTGCGCCATGCTTAACGTAGTTGTCAACTTTCGGCAATTCGATAACATCGTCATCACTATCAAGTAAGTCATCGATGTAACTAACATTCCAACTTGCTTCCCACTGATCTTTTGCCCAGTTTACGCCACCGTTAAGTTTGATTTGCGGGAAAGAGGCACCACCGGTTACTAAACCTGCTGAATCAGTGCGATTTTCAACACAATTACGAATGTCTAGTTTAAGTAAGGTATTGCGTCCATTTACCACTGCATATCCGACTATTAAATTAAATTCAACAGTCGACAACTTTAATTAACTAAAAATTTTCATTTTAGGTGGTTTATTGATCGAATACATAATATCTTATATTGTATACAATAATGATGGGTAAAAATGCCATCATAAAATAATTAATAAGGGAAACATGTATGAAAACGTTTAAACTAACTACTCTCTCAGCCGCATTGCTAGCAACTATGGCGTCAACACAAGCTTATGCCAACGACGTAAACCAAGAAACTGCCGATATTGAGGTTGAAAAGATCTATATCACTGGCTCTCGTATTGCACGAGCAGAAGTAGCATCATCTTCTCCAATCACTGTTGTAACTAAAGCACAGTTAACGAATTTAGGGATTAGTGACGTAAGTACAGCATTACGCAGATTACCTGCTTTGACGGGTGCTACCGCCAATAATCAGAGTAGCGCGGGGGCAAACAATATTCAAACTGCAACTTTACGAGGAATTGAAGCGACTAATACGTTAATCCTTGTTAATGGCAGACGATTGGTCGGCTCTGACGAGAGTGGTTTGGTGGATCTTTCATCAATACCGTTTGAAGCTATTTCGCAAATCGAAGTTCTAAAAGATGGTGCTTCTGCTATTTATGGCTCTGATGCTATTGCGGGTGTAATTAACATCAAAACTCGTCAACGTTATGAAGGGTTTGAAGTTAACGCCCATTATGGTCAATCATCAAAGGGTGATGCACAGGAACGCAAGCTAGGTCTCGTTATGGGAATTAGCGGTGAAAAAGGCAGTGTGATGATCGCTGCTTCATCGAGCAACAATAGTGGCTGGGAAGAAACTGATCGTTATATGACCAAAGATACCGATCAATCCTATTTAGGCGGTGAAGATACTAGTTCGAGCACTGCCCCTAATGCTATGTTGTCTGGTTTTGGTCTGCCTGATGGAAAATGGACTGTTTTAGATGCCAATAATCCTTCAGTCGTCGTTCCTTTTGATTATCCAACAATGGGTTACAATTATCGTGCCGCTCAATCTGGGGCGAATGATAATAAAACAACCAGTGTTTATGTAACGGGTGACTATGAATTAAATGAAGATACAACATTTTTTGCAGAGTTATCAATTCATGACGGCTTTGTGCAAGGCAACCAAGCATCTCCTGGTGTTGATACTGCTTATTATGGTGATAATATTGATACGCCAGATGCATTTAAACGTTACCCGGTAGTGACAATTGATGAAGATGGTAATGAGGTAGTTACAAATTACGGTGTAGGGCCTAATCAAAAATATAACCCATTTGGTCAGCCAGGAAATGTCGCCAGACGCTTTAGTGAGTATGGCTCTCGTATTTATAAAAGTGAAAGCGACATTTTACGCTATACATTTGGCTTAACAGGTATAATTGCAGAAGATTATGACTATGAGTTAGTTTTCTCAAAGCAATCGGCGAAGTTAGTTCGAGACGGTGGCGTGCAGCCTTCGATTAAAATGATTGAACGCGCACTTTCAGATGAGTGTGAAACTGAAGCTGATCCTGATTGTGTCGCGTTAAATGTTTTTGGCCCTGAAGGTTCTATTACTCAAGAAATGCTCGACTTTATTAATGTCACAGCGCCGATGCAAACAAACAAGAATGATCTCATGTTCTTCCAAGCAAGTATCGCAGGACCTGTTATGTCGCTTCCTGAGGGTGATTTAATGTTTTCTTCTGGTATGGAGTATCGTGAAGAGCAATTATCGTTGTCAGTAGACCAAGCGCAAAGAACGGCAACATTTGACGTTTCATGGGGGGGCTCTGTAACACCAGTAGTGTCTCCTGTTCGAGAGATCAAAGAGTTTTATTTAGAGTTAGCAGCGCCAGTTTTTGAAAACTTTGATGTTGAAGCGGCAATTAGATATAGCCAATATAGTGATATTGATGAGAATACCACTAACCCTAAATTAGGTGTTAATTATCGACCATTAGATAATTTAAAATTTAGAGCTACATACAGTACTGGCTTTAGAGCGCCTACTATGGCTGAGATGTATCAAGGTAGAACATCTTCCATCAATACCAACTTATATGATCCTTGTAATCCAAATAATAAAGAAGGGTTTGTTGCGGATCTGGCAGGCTGTGCTGGCTTAAACCCTGCATTTATTAAAAATACGATTCAAAGCAACGACATTATTGGTGGTGGTAACCCCGATCTAGAACCTGAAAAAGCAACCAATATGACCTTGGGTATCGTTTACGAGCCTCTAGAAGATCTTTCTTTTACGCTTGATTATTACGATATTGAGCAAGAAGATGTCGTCTTTGCAAGCTCTAGATATGTTATCGATCAGTTTGTCGCGGGTAATGCAGAATATGCAAATGATGTAATTCGTAGTAATAATGGTAAAGGGTATATTCAGACAATTTTCTCGCCAGCAAATAATATCGCAGCAAGAAATTTATCAGGTATTGATTTAAATGCGCATTACATGGTAGTTGCCGATAATGGCGATGAGTGGCGTTTCAACTTAGATTTAACTCGCGTTACTCAATTTGATGTGCAAGCAACAAGTGACGAAGCGTTTGAAGATATTACTGGTACCTATAGCAGTGCTTTTGGCAGTATTCCTGAAACTAAAGCCACCTTACAAGTAGACTGGTCTCGCAATAATATTCGAGCCACATGGGATGCTACTTATAACTCAGAAATTGATGCTGGAGATAGCGGTGCTCTTGATGCCACAGTATTTCATAATGTACAGGTCGGCTACTTCCTAGAAGATTACGATACAGATGTACATATGGGGTTACAGAATGTATTCGATAAAGAACCACCGTTCTTTACTGCAAACTTAACGGGTACTGATGACAACTTATATTCATTCCGAGGTCGTTTTATCTATGTAGGTATGAAAACAACATTTTAGTTAGGTAATTTGTTTTTTTTTGTTGTATTAATAGCTGTTGCCTCATTGGCGACAGCTTTTTTTACATGGTTTTGAACTAAAGAATCAATTAATTTATTGATGATTATCGTGATGCGATGATGTAGAAGAGAACCTTTCCATGGCCAAGTATTTATTGTCAACGAATTGTTCAATGCCATTGCTTTCCAATTTAATTTCCCCTATATTTGCCCGCTATTATTCTGAGATCGCAGCTTCTCTATTTTGATAGGGTGCGCTGTTTATCTCCAACTGTATTAATTCGATAAAAATGCAAGCGACGCTTGGTGTGCGCCGCCACTGTAAAAAAAGGAAATCTCATGCCTGTTATTACGCTCCCTGACGGAAGTCAACGCTCTTTTGAAACTGCTGTGTCGGTAATGGATGTTGCCGCTGATATTGGCCCAGGTTTGGCTAAAGCGACCATCGCTGGTCGAGTGAATGGTGCATTGGTCGATGCTTGTGAATTCATTAATGAAGACGCCAACCTACAATTAATCACCAGTAAAGATGATGAAGGTTTAGAAATAATCCGTCACTCATGTGCGCATTTACTTGGACACGCAATTAAGCAGTTATGGCCTGATACAAAAATGGCGATAGGACCTGTTATCGATAATGGCTTTTATTATGATGTCGATCTTGAACATGCAATTAATGAAGATGACCTAGTTAAGCTAGAAAAGCGCATGACTGAACTTGCCAGAACTGGGTATGACGTTATTAAAAAGACGGGGAGTTGGCAAGATGCTGTTGACGTATTTGCAGAGCGTGGAGAAGACTACAAGTTAGAAATTCTAAACGAAAATATTGATAAGTCAGATCGTCCAGCACTTTATTTTCATGAAGAATATATTGATATGTGTCGCGGTCCTCATGTACCTAGTATGCGTCATTGCCATCATTTTAAACTAATGAAAGTCGCAGGGGCTTACTGGCGTGGTAACTCTGAAAACAAAATGTTGCAGCGGATTTACGGTACGGCTTGGGCAGATAAAAAGCAGTTAAAAGCATATATCCAGCGTTTAGCTGAAGCTGAAAAGCGTGACCATCGTAAAATTGGTAAAACGCTTGATTTATTCCATTGGCAAGAAGAAGCACCAGGCATGGTGTTTTGGCATAACGATGGTTGGACAATTTATACAGAGCTTGAAAAGTTTGTTCGTGAAAAACTTCATGAATATGATTATGACGAAGTAAAAGGTCCGTTGATGATGGATCGCGTACTTTGGGAAAAATCAGGGCATTGGGATAAATATGCAGAAAACATGTTTACCACAGAATCTGAAAAGCGTGAATACGCGATAAAGCCAATGAACTGTCCTGGTCATGTTCAAATATTCAATCAAGGTTTGAAATCATACCGTGATTTACCACTTCGTATGGCGGAATTTGGCTGTTGTCACCGTAATGAACCTTCAGGTTCGTTGCATGGTTTGATGCGAGTTCGCGGTTTTACTCAGGACGACGCTCATATTTTCTGTACAGAAGACCAAGTGCAATCAGAAGTCACTGAATGTATTGAAATGGTCTATGACGTATATAAGTCATTTGGTTTTGAAGATATCCTAGTGAAATTATCAACACGACCAGAAAAGCGAATTGGTAGTGATGAAATTTGGGATAAAGCTGAGCAAGGCTTAGCGAATGCATTGACAGATTTAGATATTTCTTTTGACTATTTACCAGGTGAAGGTGCATTCTATGGGCCTAAGATAGAGTTTACCTTGCTTGATTGTTTAGGACGTAATTGGCAGTGTGGAACAGTACAGCTCGATTTTGCGTTACCGGAGCGTTTAGGTGCTACCTATGTTGGTGAAGATAATGAGCGTTACACACCGGTGATGATCCACAGAGCGATCTTAGGTTCATTAGAGCGATTTATTGGTATTTTGATAGAAGAATACACTGGAAAGTTCCCGACATGGTTATCGCCAGTTCAAGCAACAGTGATGAATATTACCGATAAACAAGGCGAATATTGTCAAAATGTTGTTAAAAAATTAAAAGAAAATGGATTTAGAGTAAAACTAGACTTGAGAAATGAGAAGATAGGCTTTAAAATTCGCGAGCACACATTAAAGCGTGTTCCATATTTGTTAGTCGTAGGCGACAAAGAAATGGAAAGTGGCGAAATTGCTATTAGGACACGCAGTGGTGAAGATTTAGGTAAAATGTCAGTTGATGATTTTATCGCTAAACTAAGCGAAGAAGTAAAATCACGCAGTTAATGATATTATCTTAACTGATGTTTATTGTTTTTTGGTTCTTTGGAGGAACAGACTATTAAGAATGGTCAAAGAGGCGGGCAAACTGAGCCAGCACATCGTTTAAATGAGTTGATTACGGGTACGGAAGTACGTTTAATTGGTATAGATGGTGAAGCCATTGGCGTCGTTTCGTTAGATGATGCAATGGATAGAGCGGAAGACGCAGGAGTTGATTTAGTTGAAATCAGCCCTACAGCGAAACCACCAGTTTGTCGCATAATGGATTATGGCAAGTTCCTCTACGAAAAAGCTAAGGAACAGAAAGAACAACGCAAAAAGCAGAAACAAATACAGGTTAAGGAAATTAAATTCCGTCCTGGTACAGATGAAGGCGATTATCAAGTGAAATTACGCAGCTTGAAACGCTTTTTAGAGGATGGCGATAAAGTTAAAGTAACTTTACGCTTCCGAGGTCGCGAAATGGCGCACCAAGAATTGGGGTTGGATTTGTTAAATCGTGTTAAAGAAGATTTAGCAGAATTAACCACAGTTGAGTTTTTCCCTAGAAGAGCGGAAGGACGACAAATGGTGATGGTATTAGCACCTAAAAAATAATCAATAATTGGTTTATGCAAGTAGTCATTAATTTAGGTTAATGGCTCACCATTATTGTTTTTAACGGGTAATTTTAGGCTTGAAAGTAAAACATTTTATTTTGAAATTGTTTTCGCCTAAATTACTAAATGTAAATGGCAACAGCAGTGATGCAAATTATTGCTGAGAATGTGGAGTAATATTCAATGCCTAAAATGAAAACTAACAAAGGTGCTGCAAAGCGCTTTAAGCCAACAGCTTCTGGCTACAAGTTCAAACAAGCTGGTCTTCGTCATATCTTGACTAAGCGCCGTACTAAGGTTAAGCGTCATCTACGTGCTAAGTGCATGATCGCTGCTTCTGACGTTAAGTCAGTTAAAAAACTTTTACGTCACGCTTAATAGGAGATATCGACAATGGCAAGAGTAAAACGCGGTGTTGTAGCACGTCGTTCTCATAAAAAAATCTTAAAGCAAGCTAAAGGCTACTACGGTGCTCGTAGTCGCGTTTATCGCGTTGCTTTTCAAGCTGTAACTAAAGCTGGCCAATATGCTTATCGTGACCGTCGTCAACGTAAGCGTCAATTCCGTCAACTTTGGATTGCTCGTATTAATGCGGCAGCTCGTCAAAATGGTTTATCTTACAGCCGTTTCATTAATGGTCTTAAAAAGGCTTCTATTGAAATCGATCGTAAGATCCTAGCTGACATCGCAGTATACGATAAAGCAGCATTCTCTGTTTTAGTTGAAAAAGCGCAAGCTTCTTTAGCATAAACAAGAGATTTTATAAGGGAAGGGGCGCTTAGGCGTCCTTTTCTGTTTTAACGTTTGAGAATATATATATGAGCCTAGCTGATAAAGTTTTATCTGTTAACAATGACCTACCAATTAGAACTGATAGCCCTGTTCACAGTGGTAAAGTTCGTTCTGTATATTGGTTAACGAAAGAAGATAGCCAACGTTTAATAAAAGAAAAATCTTATGACGTACCAGACGATACGGCATTAGCTATTATGGTGATCAGTGATCGCATTTCAGCATTTGATTGTATCTGGCATGGTGAAGGGGGCATGAAAGGTGTTCCTGGGAAGGGGGCAGCACTTAATGCTATTTCCAATCACTGGTTCAAGCTATTTAAAGACCAAGGTTTAGCAGATAGCCATATTCTCGACATACCACATCCCTTTGTTTGGATTGTTCAAAAAGCCCAACCAGTAATGATTGAAGCGATTTGTCGTCAATATATTACCGGCTCAATGTGGCGTGCATATGAAAAAGGTGAGCGTGAATTTTGTGGTATTAAATTACCAGAAGGTTTAACCAAAGACAGCAAACTACCACAATTGTTACAAACGCCATCTACCAAAGGTATTTTAAAAAATATTCCTGGTGTACCTGAAGCAGACGATGTAAATATTACTCGTAAAAATATAGAAGATAATTTTCAAGCGTTTAATTTTAAATCTGTTGAAGATATTAGCTTGTACGAAAAGTTACTCACCGAAGGTTTTAACGTCATCTCTAATGCCTTGGCGTCTCTTGATCAAATTTTCGTCGATACTAAGTTTGAATTTGGTTACGTAAAAGATAAACACGGAAATGATAAGTTAATATACATGGATGAAGTTGGCACACCCGATTCATCAAGAATATGGGACGGCGAACAATACCGATTAGGTCATGTTGTTGAAAACTCAAAAGAAGGTTTCCGTCAGTTGTTACTTAAACATTTTCCTGACCCAGATATTTTGCTTAATAAAGACAGAATGGCGGAAAGAACTGCGTTAGCAGCGAACAATGAATTACCCTCAGATGTCTTAATGTCAGTTTCGAAAACTTATATTGATATCGCTGAAAAAATTACCGGGCAAACTATCCACTTAAGTGATAATCCCAAAGCTGAAATAATTGAAATTCTTAAAAACGACTATCAGTTAATCGACTAATCATCTTTACCCTATGAAGCTATTCATAGGGTACTTTATTTTTCCCTCCACAATATTTGTCTATAAATTTTACATATGTCTAGTTTTGTTTTTTTTGTTATTTTCTAATGCATTGATATTTAACGTTTAGTTTTTTTTGGTGTTTTTTTTGCTTCTAGGCTATTTGAAGAGGTATTACGGAGTCCTTCAGAATAAAAATAACCTAATGGAGTTAAACTATGTATCTAAAAAATATACTGTTGGCGACAGCCACATTCGTTTTAATGCAGCCGTATGCAATAGCGGGGCTGCTCAAAAGCTCTACCAGTGTTAATATCACCGAAAGGTACTGCCCTGAAGTAACCCAAGATTTTCAAGGTTACCTAGACAAGTGGGGCGATTATATGACGCTTCAAACACAGCAATATGCTTGTGTATTTAATACTGAATGGGAAGCAGGTTTTGAGAATGGTTCACCTGGTATCAAAACAACTTATCAGGCCACCCAGCAAAATTTAACTAATTCTTACATAGAGAACAGTGATGGTGATATTTGGTTGGACGCTGTTTTAGATAATAGCGAACTTGCTTTGCCTGAAGCTCATTTTTTAGTTCGGTCTCAAGAATCTGAAAGAAATTCGGTTAATTTATTTTCGGGGCAATCATTTTTATGGCAAGGGGAGTCAACAACGCTTGTTTTTTCGGCACTTTTTGACTTCTCTATGTCAATAGAGCAATGGGGACCAGATCCTGATTCTTGGTATAATCTGCACATTGGTGCTAATAAAGGCATGATATTTAAAGATGGAGAACTTATTCCTAGTGAACAAGGTCAATCCCTCGCATATAACGTATACCAAAGCGTTAATGATGTTAATATTATTGATTCAAATATAAACTATCGTGAGTTAATGATAAGTTTTGATGTTGAACAAGGTGATGAGTTTCAATTATGGGGGCGTTCCCAAGCATGGGCTCTTAATGGCGGTTGGGTTGATTCTAGAAACACAATGACTACACAGTTAGGGGTAGAAGGTTTAACAGAAAAAGAAAGCCAGGAAATCTTTTCTAGAAATTTATCTATTGTTTCCGTACCTGAACCAAACTTGTTATCGATATTTATACTAACGGTACTGTTTTTGATAAATAACCGTAGATGTTAAAGTAATACTTTGAGAGTTTGCTGATAAAAACGAGTGATATAACTCGTTTTCTTATAACTAAAATTTGTAAATTCTAACCCTTCGTCTACCTTTAGAAAGTGTACCTTTTGTCAAAGGAGACAATATGAAGTGTATAAAACTAACAATAATAGCCATGGCGACATTAGTGTCATGTTCTGTATTAGCTGATATAAACTTCTCTGGTTTTGCTAGTATTAATGCTGGTCGAGTATTAAGTGGTGACGGCGCACCACAATACGATGTTCCTCCTACCTTTTTAGCCGATTATCCGCTGGTTTCTGCTTATGAAGAGCAATGGTCTTTTAAACCGGAAAGCTTATTTGGTTTACAAGTTAGTGCGGATTTAACCGAAGGGCTATCAGCAACCGCGCAATTTGTATCACGAGGTGCTGATGATTTTTCAACCAAACTTGAATGGGCCTATGTTTCTTATGAGATTAACGAAAGCTGGACACTGCAAGCAGGTAAAAAGCGCTTGCCTTTATTCTACTACTCTGATTTTTATGACGTAGGCTATGCTTATGTGTGGATGCGCCCGCCTGCTGATAACTACACTTGGCAAATTTTTAATTACAATGGTATTAATGCGCTTTATCAAGGCTCCATTGGAGATTGGTCAGTAGCGGGTAACATTTATTTTGGCCGAGAAGATAGTAAAGATAATAGGTTACTTAGCCAATTCTTCTTCCTAAAGCCAACCCGAGAAATATGGAAAGATATTATTGGTGGTGTTGTTAATTTTAGTAATGATTGGTTTGAGGTCAGATTAACACATATGCGCTATACTAATGAAAGGTATTTCAGTGGCAACAAAGAAGTATGGGATAATGGCACAAGCGAGCGTGATGGTAAGTTTTATGGCTTATCAATGAATGCTGATTTTGGACAGTTATTTGTGTTAACAGAGTTAAATCGATTAAACCTTGATAATACCTCTGATACAGGCATGATTTCCATCGGTTATCGAATGGATGGTGTAACACCTTACATAGGTTATTCTAGGTTTAAAGAAGATGCATTTGATGGTGAAAATCACAATACCACCTTTATTGGGTTGCGGTGGGATTTTCACGATTCAGCGGCTTTTAAGTTACAGTTTGACGAGGTCGAGGATAACTCGTTTAAGTTGGCTGTAGCAGGTGATGGTCGGGCGTTGACGTTCGGCGTAGATTTAGTTTTTTAGAGGATGAAACCATGAAATTTAAAATATTACCGGTTTTATTGCTAGGATTTGCATTTCCAGCATTAGCTGAAGTTGCAGTGATTGTTCATCCTTCAAACGGAAATGAAATTGATAAGGCATTTATTAAGAAAGCTTTTGTTGGCAAAGTTAAGTCATTTGAGAATGGTGAAGGAATCATTGCTATCAACCAAGAAAGTGGCAATAAATCGACGGAAGAGTTCAATGAAAAAATTCTTAATAAATCAGCTAGCCAGTTAAAAGCTTATTGGTCAAAGCAATTATTTACTGGCAAAGGGACGCCACCAAAAGAAGTTTCGAGTAATGAAGAGGTTATTCAACTAGTGGCTAGCAATCCCAATTTTATTGGCTATGTAGATGCCAGCCAAGTTAATGATAGCGTTAAAGTTATTGGCGTTTATTAACTGTAACTAGAATCAACGGTTAACAATAAAAAAAAGCGATAATATCTGGTTAGGGTATTGTCGCTTTTATGTTTTCGTTAGCTTGAATTTTAAAAGTTTCGAAATTCATAGATTTTCTTGAAAAAAGCGATATTTACTCTACTTTTTCGCTGTTTTTTTGTGTAAAATCACTGACCATTTTTAATCTATACAGTCTATCCAAAACCGTCATTAATTAAACGGTTTCAGAGGAAATCATGAATTTAGACGAAATAATTTTGCAGGCCGAAAAAGAAATAGCGCAAGCTTCCGATCTTAGTCAGTTAGATCAGGTACGCGTTAGCTATTTAGGCAAAAAGGGTGTCTTTACAGAGCAAATGAAAGGCTTGAGTAAATTACCGAAAGAAGAAAAGCCTAAAGCTGGCCAAGTTATCAATATCGCCAAACAAAAAGTTCAAAAATTATTAACAGAGCGTGGCGAGTTATTACGTTCTGAAGAAATCAAACAAAAGTTAGCCGCAGAGTCAATCGACGTCACCCTCCCTGGTCGTCGCAGTCAATCTGGTGGCTCTCATCCAGTGACACGTACTATTGAACGAATAGAAAGTTTTTTTGGTGATTTAGGTTTTTCGGTTAAGCAAGGTCCAGAAGTTGAAGATGACTTTCACAACTTTGACGCACTCAATATTCCTGAGCACCATCCTGCTCGTCAAGATCATGATACCTTTTACTTTAATCCAAAGTTGGTTTTACGTACGCAAACCTCTGGTGTACAGATAAGAACTATGGAGAAAGAAAAGCCACCATTGCGCATTATCTCTCCGGGGAAAGTATATCGTAATGATTATGATCAGACTCATACACCAATGTTCCACCAAGTAGAGGGACTTATGGTCGACAAAGATGTTAGTTTTACTCACTTGAAAGGCATTTTACATGATTTTCTGCACCACTTTTTTGAGGAAGATTTAGAAATTCGCTTTAGACCTTCATATTTTCCGTTTACAGAGCCTTCGGCTGAAGTCGACGTTATGGGTAAGAACGGCAAATGGTTAGAAGTGTTAGGATGCGGTATGGTGCACCCTAATGTTTTAAAAGCAGTAGGGATTGACCCTGAAGTATATTCTGGCTTTGCTTTTGGTATGGGAGTCGAGCGCCTTACCATGTTACGTTACGGCGTTAATGACCTTCGCGCATTTTTTGAAAATGATCTTCGATTCTTAAAACAGTTCAAGTAGGAAAGCCAATCGTATGAAATTCAGTGAATCTTGGTTAAGAGAGTGGGTAAACCCAAATAATACGTCTGAAGAGCTTGCTCATCAGATCACTATGGCAGGACTGGAAGTTGATGCTGTTGAACCAGTAGCACAAGAGTTTACGGGTGTAGTCGTTGGCGAGGTTGTCGAGTGTGGTCCTCATCCAGATGCCGACAAATTGCAAGTTACGAAAGTCAATTTAGGGCCTGATCATAACGATGGTGAGCTAGCAGATATTGTCTGTGGCGCTAAAAACTGTCGTTTAGGATTAAAAGTTGCCGTTGCCACTGTTGGTGCGGTTTTACCCGGTAACTTTAAAATTAAAAAAGCAAAACTTCGCGGCGTTCCATCTAATGGTATGCTCTGTAGTGAATCAGAATTAGGTATGGCTGAAAGCTCTGATGGTATTTTAGAATTACCTCAAGATGCGCCGGTAGGACAATGTATTAAACAATACCTTGACTTAGCGGATGTAACCATTGATGTAGATTTAACAGCAAACCGCGGTGATTGTCTCGGTATAAAAGGCTTAGCACGGGAAGTAGGTGTTTTAAACGGTGTTGAAGTTTGTCAGCCTACTATTAACGCAGTTGCTCCAACAATCGATGAAACGCGTAATATTACCTTATCTGCCCCTCAAGCTTGTCCTCGCTATCTAGGTCGCGTGATTAAAGGTGTAGATGTAAAAGCAAAAACACCATTATGGATGGTCGAAAAGCTAAGACGTAGTGGTATTCGTTCAATAGACGCTATTGTTGATATTACCAACTATGTATTACTTGAATTAGGTCACCCAATGCACGCGTTTGATTTAGCGGCTATTTCAGGCGATATCGATGTACGTTTTCCTAAAGCTGATGAAAAACTCGTCTTACTTGATGAAAACGAAGTGACGCTTAAAGCAGATACATTATTAATCGCAGACAATGAAAAAGCGTTGGCGATGGCAGGAATTTTTGGTGGTCTTCATTCAGGCGTCACCGATAAAACGGTAGATATATTTCTAGAAAGCGCGTTCTTTTCTCCATTAGCAATCTTAGGTAAAGCACGTCAATATGGCTTGCACACTGATGCATCTCACCGTTACGAGCGAGGTGTTGACCCAGAGTTGCAACGTGATGCGATGGAGCGAGCAACACAATTATTATTGGACATTGTTGGCGGTAATGCTGGCCCTATCGTTGAAGCGAAAAGCGATGAACACATCCCAAGTGCTCGTACTGTAACCTTACGTCGAGAAAAATTGGATGGCCGTATTGGTCATCATATTGATGATGTTAAGGTGAATGATATATTAACGCGTTTAGGTTTTGATGTCGCTTTTGAAAACGATGTGTGGACAGTTGATGTACCGGCTTATCGTTTTGATATTTCGATAGAAGAAGACTTAGTAGAAGAGGTCGCTCGGATATTTGGCTATAACAATATTCCCAATATTTCTCCAAAAGCAACGTTGGCGATGCGCGCACAAAAAGAAGAAAATCTTCCGTTAGCCAAAATTCGTCAGGCGTTGATCGAAAATGGTTATCAAGAAGCGATCACCTATAGCTTTGTAGACCCTAAAATTCAACGGTTGATCCATCCAGAGCAGGCGGTAATGACTCTGCCGCATCCTATTTCGTCTGAGATGTCGGAGATGCGAGTTAGTTTGTGGACGGGACTATTGCAAACTGTTGTTTATAATCAAAATCGTCAACAAGCTCGAGTACGACTTTTTGAAACCGGACTTCGTTTTATTCCTGATGAAAACGCAGAGAATGGTGTAAGACAACAAGCGCTTTTATCTGGTGTTATCAGTGGCTCTCGTGAGCAAGAGCACTGGAATATGGAAAAAGCCAGTGTCGACTTCTATGATATAAAAGCGGATGTCGAGGCGGTCTTAGCATTAACGGCAGAGCCAAGTGCCTATGATTTTGTTGCTGCAGAATTATCAGCTCTTCACCCTGGTCAAACGGCAGCAATATACAAAAATAACACCTTAGTTGGTTACGTTGGTACCTTACACCCTGAATTAGAAAGGAAATTAGGGCTTAATGGTAGAACATTAGTTTTTGAATTGTTGTTAGACGAAATTTCAACACGAAAAGTTCCTCAAGCCAGCGATATATCACGCTTTCCTTCAAATCGTAGAGATATCGCCGTTATCGTTGATGAGAAAATTAATGCAAAAAAAGTGTTACAACTCATTGAAAAGGTTGGCGGAAATTATTTAGTTGATCTAAACTTGTTCGATGTATACCAAGGTAACGGTATCGAGCAGGGCTTTAAGAGTTTGGCAATAGCCATGATTTTGCAAGATCAAGAAAAAACCCTTGAAGAAAAAGACATCAATGATGTCGTAAATCGTGTGGTCGATACATTAAAAGTTGAATTAAATGCATCACTGAGGGATTAAGCAATGGCGCTAACCAAAGCAGAAGTAGCAGAACATTTATTTGAAAAAGTAGGTCTTAGCAAAAAAGATGCTAAAGACATGGTTGAAATGTTCTTTGAAGAGATTCGCTCGACTTTAGAAAGTGGAGAACAAGTCAAACTTTCCGGGTTCGGAAACTTTGATCTTCGAGAAAAAAGTGAACGTCCTGGTCGAAACCCTAAAACAGGTGAAGACATTCCTATTTCTGCGCGTCGCGTCGTTACGTTTAGGCCGGGGCAAAAGCTGAAAAGCCGCGTAGAAGACGGTAATGGTGGTGACTAACCTTTGTTAATGGGGTAACTACCCGATAACTTCATTGGTTGTTATTTTGTCTATCAGTGACCTAAAAGATGCAAGGAGAAAGCATGAGTTTACACTCATGCTTTTTTTATGTTTGTTTTTTGGCAAGTTTGCGCTTAAATAATGACGAAACTATCATTGGTATGCCTAAAAATAAGATAGAAGATGTCATTATTGCAAAGCAAGCACCCGTAATAAGTGCTTCAGCCGACAAGGGGATTGAAGGGATAAAGCTTTGCATTGTCGCATGCGCTTTTTCGATATTAACGTTTTTAACAAAGTAGAAAAGTTGATAAAGGTAGTTGTCATGATTGAGTTGTGCTAATTGTAATTGATAAGACTCTACCGCTTTAAAGGTTGTCTCTACCACGCCACCGACATTGTTGATTGCAGCATCGCTATTGTTTTTAAAACTGGTAACTAGCTTTTCAAGTGAGCCTTGATATTGCTGGTCTGCTATTAACTGGTATTGCATCAATTGCGATTTTGCTTCTTCTAAATGACCAGATAACCGTTGGCGATAGGCATTGATAAATGCAGGAAGTTGCAATCCGATGATAAAACTTAAGGTAAAAATAATTCTATCACTTAGGGTAGTAATAACATTTTTCATAGCGTATGTTTGAACTAATCTCCATTATTTATAAAGTACTTAGCACTAAATATAGAGTAAACTAAAAGCGTTTAGTGTTAAAATAAAACTAACGCGTAACACTTGTCGAGGCCATTTTGCGACGCAGTCACCACCCAGAGCATGAAGTTCAATCATTTAATTGGCAAGTCATTTCTTCGTTAATTCCTTATCTATTTGAATTTAAAACTAGAATATTCCTCGCATTGCTGTGTCTAATTGCCACTAAGCTTGCGAGTGTTTATATGCCTTTTGTCATTAAAGATATTGTAGATTTGCTTGATCATAATAAAGAACACAGCGTCTTTATTGTACCCACTGCATTGGTAGTCGTTTATGGCTTAGTAAGACTCTCTATCATTCTATTTGCAGAAATAAGGGATACTTTATTTGGTCGAGTGACAGAACGGGCTATACGACGCATTGGACTACAAGTTTTTGAACATTTACATCGTTTAGAACTCGATTTTCATTTAGATAGGCAAACTGGAGGCTTATCACGAGATATTGATCGAGGCACATCCGGTATCAGCTTTTTAATGCGATTCATGGTGTTTAATATCGTGCCGACGTTATTGGAAATCATCATGGTTATCGGTATTCTTTGGTATAACTATGGCGTTTGGTTTGCGATTATCACGGCATCTTCAATCGTTCTTTATGTTGTTTTCTCAATCTATGCGACAGAATGGCGAACTGGCTTTATACGCGCGGCTAATAAAGCAGATTCTTCAAGCAATACACGTGCAATAGATAGCCTACTCAATTATGAAACGGTTAAGTATTTTACTAACGAGGCTTATGAAGTAAATGCTTATGATAAACAACTAGAGCAATGGGAAAATGCTAAAATACAAAATCGTTTGTCGCTTTTTGCATTAAATGGTGGACAAGCGCTAATTATTTCGTTGTCAATGACATTAATGTTAGGTCTATCCGCTTATAAAGTGACTTACCAAGAAATGACATTAGGTGACTTCGTTTTGATCAATGCATTTATGATGCAGTTATTTATGCCGTTGAACTTTCTCGGCTTTGTTTATCGTGAAATAAAAGGCTCTCTGGCCAATATCGAGCAGATGTTTTCGCTTTTGGAGCGAAAACCCAAAATAGTGGATGAAAACAATGCGCCTAATCTAGAAATATCTCAAGGCCATGTTAGTTTTAACCACATTTCTTTTGGTTATAAAAATAATCGAAGTATTTTAAAAGATGTTTCTTTTGAGATAAAGCCAGGGCAAAAGGTGGCTGTTGTCGGTGAGAGTGGGTCGGGCAAATCGACACTTGTTAAACTCTTGTTCCGTTTTTATGATGTCAGTGAAGGGGAAATTTGTATTGATGGAAAAGCGATACATCAGGTAACTCAAAGTAGTGTTCGCCAACACATTGGCATAGTACCTCAAGATACCGTGCTTTTTAATGACAGTTTATTTGAAAATGTTAAATATGGTAACCCTCTCGCAACAGCGCAAGAAGTTAATCGTGCGATAGATTTAGCGCATCTTCGAAGCTTTGTAGATGCATTACCTGAAGGAGACCAAACCGTTGTAGGAGAAAGGGGTTTAAAGCTTTCTGGTGGTGAGAAGCAGCGGGTAGCGATTGCAAGGACGATATTAAAAGCACCTCAAATATTAGTATTTGACGAAGCAACGTCATCGCTTGATAGCCATTCAGAACAAGCCATTTTAAAGGCGATTAAAGAAGTCGCGAAAGGACATTCAAGTCTAGTGATTGCTCATCGGTTATCAACAATTGTCGATGCAGATAATATAATTGTCCTCCATCAAGGTGAAGTGGTTGAACAGGGTCGTCATTCGGATTTACTCGATAAAAAAGGGCGCTACTACACCATGTGGAAAATTCAGCAGTCCGAGCAAAACTAAGGTTTTATCTATGCAATTCTCTAATATGCCAAATAATGTCGCGGTGATTAAAACTCAACGTTGGATTGAACAAGTGATTGTTGGCTTTAATTTTTGTCCTTTTGCAAAAAAAGAATTATTGAATAATCGAATTTATTACCATGTTGTTGATACAAAAAAAATGAAATTAGCGGTCAATGAAGTTATTGAACAATGTCAGTACCTTTGCAATAACCCGCAAATAGAAACGACACTGGCATTGTTTCCTGAGCATTATAATGATTTCTATCGATATTTAACCCTAGTAGAGTTGTGTAATGAAGCGCTTTTAGACGATGAATATGAAGGCGTATTTCAATTGGCTAGCTTCCATCCTGAATATTGCTTTGAAGGCGAACCATTTGATGACCCAGCTAATTTTACTAATCGGTCACCGTATCCAACTATTCATATTATCCGTGAAGAAAGTCTGGAGAAAGTGCTTTCTTTATATAAAGCACCTGAAACTATCCCTATAAATAATATTAACTTTGCTCGTAGTAAAGGGACATCGTTTTTTCAAAATATTCTTCAGAGCCTATAATGAGTTTAGTTTTGTGCAAATCGCGAAGTTAAATTTTCTCTTACGGTAACGGTAAGTTTTAGCGTGAAGAAATTATTGTATTGGCTAAAAAAGCTTCTTTTAAACGCCGTAGTGCCATTATTTGTGAGTTATGGGTATAATAGTAACCCAATAGATTTAGCAGTAAAGACTTGGTCGTAAGGTATTCGTGGATAAAGAAGCAGTAGTTAAAGTAGGTGGTAGTGTCGAGAAAGCTCTAGCGGGTGATTATCGGATTAATGTTGGTGATGTATTGAAAGAAGCTTGGGCACTCACTAAGGAAGCAAGAGTATCGATTAATATTGGTTTATTGTTTTGTTTAGTCGTATCGGGCTCCATTTTGTATTTTGCTGCCAGTTACTTTGGTGATTTTAAAGCGCTCTTAGAAGATCCGCAGGCTAATTTAGCAGTGAATGTGATTGTCACGCTTTTGGTTTCGCCGTTTATAGTTGCTATTGAAATGATGGGGATTTTTCATGCTGTTGGTGTTAAAACTCACCCAAAAATCATTTTTGCTTTTTTAAAGCAAGGGGCACTGGTTGCAGCTTGTGCATTATTATCTTCGTTAATAATTTCTTTAGGCTTAAATTTATTGATTGTACCAGGCGTTTATTTATTGGTCGCGCTTTCGTTAACATTGCCGCTTATCGTGGAAAAACGATTAAGTCCCTTTAATGCTATCGTGGTTTCAATAAAAGCGACTCGTTACCAATGGCTTGCGCTGTTTTCTCTCTATGGCGTTTTGTTTTTTGCACTGGTCGTGGCCTTTATTCCAATGATAATGCTTGCCAACTCTTCGTTACAACTGCTGGGCGGTATTTTATTTTTCTTGGCCTTGAGTCATTTGGCACCGATGTTCTATCATGTTAAAGGGATCCTGTATCGAGAGATTTTTGGGATGACCTTAGCTGTCAAGGAAGGGCAAAATGATGCCCAAGATAATATTTTTAATGCGTAAAGGAACTGAATGATGAGTGTATTAAATGTTAACATGCTTAGCAGAGCGGTTATTCTTTTGCTAGTTGGCTATGCATTAATTTTTCCATTTATTAATCAGTCACTTTATAGTACTAAACAAAAAATTGTTAAAGAAAAGCCAAAAAAGGTGGTAGAGCAACCACTGCATGATATTGATTTACCTGATTTTTCAAGCTTTACTGACGTTAGAGCCAAGAAAGAGGCGTTTTTTTCGTTTATAGAGCCAGCAGTCATTCAGGAAAATAGAGAAATTCTTGAATTAAGACAACGAATTTTGAACATACAACAAAGTTTGGCAAGTGAGCAAAAGATAAATGATAAGGATGCCAATTTTCTTAATGAGTTATCGCGTTCTTATGGCGTAAAATCTTATCAATCGACTGATGAGCAAATTAGCAAATTACTGCTTAAAGTCGATATCATTCCGAATGCGTTGGTATTAGTGCAGGCGGCTAATGAATCTGCTTGGGGTACGTCAAGATTTGCGAGAATTGGTCTGAACTTTTTTGGGATTTGGTGTTACCGAGAAGGATGTGGCATGATCCCTAACGGTAGAGATGATGGTGCTCGTCACGAAGTAGCAGCCTTTGACTCTGTAGAACATGCCGTTGAACGCTATCTTCACAATATAAATACCCACAGCGCTTACAAAGTCTTTCGTACCATACGTCATCAATTAAGAGAGAGTGATCATCATTTGGCGCCTGAAATACTAGCAACAGGTTTATTACCTTATTCAGAAAGGGGCTTTGACTATATCACTGAAATTTCTGATATGATCAGACACAATCAACGATATTTTACGGATGAAGTCAGTGAGTAGAATGTCATATAAAAAGGTGTCTCTACAGTTATATACAGTAACTTTTAGTGTGTATAACATGTATTAAGGCAGAGAAATCTGCCTTAATACTGTTATTTATGCATATAGGTTTACAGTGTTTTCTCTACGACTTTCGCTGACATTCATAAACTAGTTTAGCTTCTTTTACATCAAAAAAATTGCAAAGTTATCCAACATCCTTTGTATGGGACGAGTATAGGTAAAGGAAAAATGTCATTTTTCCTAAAATCAAAATACATGATGCCTCATATTTTCCATATTGACATCTATTTTATATTCTTAAGGGAGTGTAGGGTGAGGATTTTTCTCATATTAATCAGTTATTTGATCGTAAACCATAATTCAAGGCAGGCGTGTTAAAAACCGTTGAGCCTGCCCTTGCGATTTAGACCGCCGCATTTTCCGTTCTTGTTGTCTACCGGGCTGATGAGACAATTCACAGCGGTTGTTTTCGTATTGCAGGTTAGAATGTTCTAAGCCGGCTCAATGTCTCGTGCAATTCAACAGTTTGACATATAGCGGGAGCAGACAGTAAAAGCATCATCTGTTATAACTTAAATAGATTGCTTACTATGTTTCCAAACTTTTGATAGAAGATGCAATTTTTAAATATCCAGCATTAATCGCTTCTTCTGTATGGTTCAGCATTTGGTGTTTAACTGTTTCATCTGGGGCAAGAGTTGCATTTGTAAAACTCACCCAAGCGTTTCTGCCATGAGTTTTGGCCATGTAAAGTGCTAAATCAGCCATGTGCAAGGTTTGCTCTATAGTGAATAATGCCCTCTCATCTGTAACGAAAGGGCACTGACAGAGACCAATTGAACAAGTCTTTTTAATAATTTTTCTGTCACCTATATCAAAATCATTTGCACCAATGGCTTGTCTAATTCTTTCAGCTAAGTCCTGGAGTGCTTCTAAGGTAGTTGAGCGACATACGATTAAGAATTCTTCACCTCCCCACCGAATCACCCAATCATTCTCTCGACAGTTTTCTTGGAGAACTCGGGTTAGTTGGATCAATACTTGGTCACCCGCATTATGTCCATAGACATCATTTACCTGTTTAAAGTGATCTGCATCGATAATCATGATGCCAATGCAGGAATCAGCTTTGCCTTTTTGACTTTCTTTGCTTCGTTCTTGCTGCTTGATCTCCTGATGAATAAAACGGTCGAAGAAGTGTCGGTTCTTCGCACCGGTCAACTGGTCAGTTAAACTAGCCATTTCCAGTTGCTTGTTTTTTTCCTCTAATTCGAGTGTTCTTAATTTGACTATGTGATTAAGTTCCCTTTTTTGTTTTTCCAAAGACCGTAAGCGTAACCAACTGATGAAGTATGTGAGTCCGGCAAAAGCAAAGATCAGGATCATCCTGAACCACCAGGTTTCATACCAGGCTGGCTGTTGCTCAATGACAAAGGCAACTTGTTTATCACTCCAGTTACCTTTTCGATTAGTCCCTTTCACTTTAAGCATATATTTACCGGGTGGAAGGTTTGTGTAGGTAGCGCGTCTGTTGTCAGCGCTTGTTTCGATCCAACTATG
This sequence comes from Thalassotalea ganghwensis, assembly GCF_053485795.1. NCBI lineage: Bacteria > Pseudomonadati > Pseudomonadota > Gammaproteobacteria > Alteromonadales > Colwelliaceae > Thalassotalea > Thalassotalea ganghwensis. The sequence goes on along the minus strand of NZ_JBQRUM010000004.1, from coordinate 210,675 downwards.
ATCATAGCCCTCAAGACGATAGGCATATCTGTTCTTTTCAGGCGCACTAAAATCCAGTGCGGAAAACTGTATTGAAAAGCTTTGGGTATCTGGTGCTAATGTTAACCGTTCAGGAACTGGTGTGACTCTGTTATTAACTTCCAGCTGACTTATCACGAGTTCAGGCTGAAATTCCCAAGGAGTCCACAATTCAGGCTTGACGATCAGTAAGCCTTCAGTTCCACCGAAAAGCAGGGTCCCATCGCGCAATTTTTGATAGGATCCTGCCCAATTACTACCGATTGTCCAGCCATCCTCTTGTTCTAAAGACTGGGATGTTTTGTCCTTTGGATTTATCCAACCACCGGAGTGCCAAATCCTTCCAATATGATCAATCATAAGGTTTGAGCCACTAAAACCAGGCGTACCAATAGTGTTGCTCACAGGCTCAAATATTGCTTTTTTACCATCGAAACTCAGCAACTTTAATATTCTATCTGAAGTGCCTACAAACAGAGTCCCACTTTCGTCAAGTACTAAATTTTCTATGGAACCATCGGATAAGGTATCAGTTGTACCGGCGGATTCACTGATTGCAAATAATCTGTTGTTCTGTTTTATCAGCGCAAACAAGCCATTTTGTGTTCCAATCCATAGCACTCCGTCTGGAGTCAGGCTAAAACTACTAATGCCCTGGTTCCGGACCAAGTCAATGTTTTCGATATGCTCCAACGAAGTGAACTGCAAACGGGTGAGATCCAAACGGGCAATGTTGTAATTTGTTCCCACCCATAAATGTTTATCTGGCGTCTCATAAAGTGCCGTAACTTGAATATTGGCAACATCGTTATCAATCGAAAAATTCGCCAATTGCGTTTCAGACATTGTGTAACGGTAAAGTCCTGCATTAAAAGTGCCAATCCACACTGCATCATCGTACGCTTGCAGTAATACCCTAATAAATCCATCTGGAAGTCTTAAGCTGTTTTCACTATCGGGCCGTATCCCTTTGACGACCCCTTTTCCTGATTTCAATATATCAATACCAGTGCTTCGGTTCCCCAGCCATATGTCACCATTATTGAGTTCTATGATGGCACTAATATCTGAATGACTAAGTGACATCGGTTTATAGGGACTGTGTCTTAAGGTGCGAAATGCGGCATTTTTAGTATTGTAAAAGCTTAATCCATTGACCCATGTCCCCACCCAAATTAACCCGGACTTATCCGTTAATAGGGCGCCGATATAGTCGGAACTAATACTGTATTTGTCGGAGGAGTCATGACGAATATGTCGCAATACAATTCCACGATGAGCATCTACAACAGTAATGCCACCACCGAAAGTACCGAGCCAGATTTCTTTGTCATTGGGTTGTGTTATAGCGAAGACCCAGCCATGACTGAGCGTTTTCTTTGAGTTTTCAGTATGACCGATACGTAACACATCTCCGGTACTGATATTGATGCTTGCAGCTCCGTTACGGCGTGTACCAACCCACATTCTATTGTCTTTGGCTTTAAACAGGCGATATACGGTTTGCTCGTTGAAATCATTGTGCTCATCGCCAAATAGCGAAGCTGGCTCGTCCGAAGCAATACGATTATCCAGGGTTTCAGGCAAAACGATTCGGCAAAGTCCTGATGTCGTACCCATCCAAAGATGTCCTTCGTCGTCATAAGCCAGAGCCCTTATTTGCTTTTGTTGATAAACACTCGTGCAACCTTCAATATTTTCAAAATTGGTGATCTCTCCAGTTAAGATGTTAATATGACTGAGCCCCTTGTTTGTTCCAACGTAGATGCTACCTTGGTTATCCCCAACTAAAGTGCGAATTTCGTTATTAGGTAATCCTTCTCCTGATTGATGAGATTTTTGGAAGTGAGCAAAGTTGTCTGTTTCAGGCCGATACACCGAAACACCGTTGTCTATAGTACCAACCCAGATTTTTCCATCTGCTGCGCTCCACAGACTGTAGATAAAATTACCCGCTATGGAATCTGCCTGATTTGGCTCATGTAAGTATTTTTTTAAGTCGTAGCCATCAAATCGATACAAGCCTTCCTGACTACCCAGCCAGATAAACCCGGACTTATCTTGGACCATTGCGGTGCAACAGGAGGGCACATCAGCATCCTCCGCGACAAGCTGAAAGTTCAATTCGCCTAGCTCAAATAAGTTGCTTTTAATATTTTCCGTCGAATAAGCACAGACATGCCAACACCATATAGTGAAAAATAAAAGAGACCGTGAATAGAATGACAATCTTGTTCTCCCAGTCATACGAAGATGTCGTTGATACCTTGCCTAATAATTGTTTTTCACTTATGAGCCTTTATAGAAGCAGTTCTAACGGCATTTCTTCAGTGAAATTGATTACTGTACTTAATTATTGTGCGAATAAGAAAAATTTGCTAGCTCGATTTATCAGAGCCTAGTGCAACTCATAGAAAAGTAGCGGTATTGTTAGCGTAAAATGAGCATAAATCAGTACCATTTGATCTTGTTTCTTAAGAGGAACGTTGCGATTCTGCAATACCTTTTTATCTGTATAGGTATTGTAACCAACTCTTTGGACCTGCGGGGAGCAGAGCTGTTGATTTCATTTTTGATTGATTCTCGAATATTCAACTGGCCTCTTTCTCATTATATTTGCCGTTCGAACAGACTCAACTAGGTAATTTGTTAGGTCCGCTATGGGCGTATAGCCGAAGTAACTATCAATGGTGCCGGCACATACTTCACCGTCAGGCATAACACTCGACCGTCTGCTATTAGTCTCATAGCAGACCTTCCAATTTTTACATATGAGCAGAAATGACGAAACCCAATCCTATAATGTAAATAGCCGATATAAATTATTAGATAGATAGTTAAATAAGATTACTTTTAAAAACGTACACACCGTATATACACAGTGTGTACGTAAATAATGCCTTGCAAAAGCTCTACTGATAAAGCCTATCACTTACTCGCGAATGTACATAGGTTTTACTGTATAGTTAACAATGGCGCTTTTTAATTAAGTATGCTGCTACCTTATCTTAAAAAATCATCGTGCTATAGGTTAGAGACATTAATAATGAGTGACTCATCGATATTGGTTGAGGATACGGTCTCTTTTGAAAAGTCATAAGCTTCTCTTGGTTTACTGCGATCTATCGGCAAGTTTGCAAAATCAAACAGCTCCGTATCTGCTAATTGACTTGGACTGACATTCTTTATCGATTTAAAAACATTTTCGACGCGGCCAGGATTTGTTTTATCCCATTGATTAAGCATACTTTTAATATGTTGTCTTTGGAGGTTTTCCTGTGAACCACAAAGGTTACAAGGAATGATTGGGTATTCTCGTAATTGGGCAAATTCGACTAGATCTTTTTCACGACAGTAGGATAATGGTCTAATAACGGTATTTCGTAAATCATCTGCTCTAAGTTTGGGGGGCATTGCTTTAAGTTTTGCACCAAAAAACATATTAAGAAAGAGTGTTTCAACGATATCGTCCATATGATGACCCAGTGCTATTTTCGTGGCTCCGATCTCTTCAGCAAACGAATACAGTGTTCCTCGCCTTAAACGAGAACATAAACCGCAGGTTGTTTTCCCTTCTGGTACTTTAGCTTTAACGACTGAATATGTATCTTTATCAACGATATAATACGGAATATTTAAGCTTTCAAAGTAATTAGGTAAGACATCGGCTGGAAAGCCCGGTTGCTTCTGATCGAGATTTACGGCTACAACCTTAAAGTTTATTGGTGCAGATTTTTGAAGGCTTAATAGAATATCGAGCATAGCAAAGGAATCTTTACCGCCACTAATAGCGGCCATCACGACATCACCATCTTCGATCATATGATAATCAGCAATAGCCTTACCAACTTTACTTCGAAGTCTTTTTTGTAACTTATTCATTTCAAAAACTTCTTTGCGGTTATCGACTTGATTCATTTTACTTTAACTACCTAGTTTACGTTTATTACACAGCTATATGATAATCGCTGAACTTATTTGATTAAAAATGGCGACATATTATATCGCTTATTTATTTTAGAGGTAAGTTATTTATAAGAGAGTCTAACGCTAAACGACTAGTTTGATGTGTTATTAGGGGCTGTGTAGCAGATAATGTTTGCTAACAGCCCGCGGTACAGATTTGATGTTAATTATTAACTATTGCGCCATTGGTGAAACATAACCTTCAGGCTTCAATGCTAAAACATCACAATTTAGGTTATCGATAACATGCTCGGCGGTATTACCTATTAATGCGGCTGAAATGCCAGTTCTACCAATGGTACCGAGTATGACGAGTTCAGCATCTAATTTTTCAGCTTGATGCTGAATAACCTCTTCAGGAAGACCTTCTTCTACGTGTGTATGAGTGCTGTCTACACCAAATTTTTGTGCATGATTGGCCATCGCAACTTTGTGGTGATTAAGCATCGATTCATTATATTCCCCAGCATTAAATTCAGGAATTTCTATGGCAATATTAACGGGCGTGCCAGGAAATGAGTTCACTAAATGGACATTCGCGTCGATTATTTTTGAAAGGTTAATCGCCTCTTCAGTAATTTTATTGTTTAACGCTTGGTGTTCTTTTTCATCGCTACCAACATGAACAGCGGCTAAAATGTTACCTCCTTTCGGCCAACTATGCTCTTTAACCAGTAATACAGGAGATGGACATTTTCTAATTAAATGCCAATCAGTAGGGGTGAAAATGACCGACTTTAACTTATGGTGTTCATGTGTGCCTTTAAGTACGATGTCAAAGCCTTGGGTTAATACCTGCTCAATAATCGGTTCAAACGGGCGATTATGCCAAACGACTTTAAAATCGATAGTTAGAGAATTTTTTGGTAATGAGGTGATTTTTTCTTGTAACCAAAGTTCCCTGTCCTTGATAACCGTTTGACGCATTGCTTCTCGCTCGTCACTCGATAACATAGTCGTCATTTCGTAGGAAAAATCATAAATGCACATAAATGCGGTAATGGTTGCACCCGTTTTATTAGCTAACTCTACCGCTCGTTCAAGCGCTTTTTGATGCTCAGTGGTTGGATCGATGACGGCTAAAATCTTTTTATACTTTTCCATTTCGTGCCTCTAGCATTACCTGAATCATATAGTGAGTTTTTATACTAATGATATAAGTGTAGTTGTTCAATGATCATGCAGCAAAGAATTGCTGATCATTGTTTTAAATCAAGATATTAGTTGTTGATTTATTATTGATATGTAACTGAAAAATAGTACGCAAGAACTTGCTACTATAGGGATAAAGTTTGTGGAGCGTTTCTGAGCGTGAATATTGCCGCTAAAGTGCGGCAACCTCTTTCAATTTTTCTATATCAAGGATACGAATAAATTTACCTTCAACTTCGATTAATTGGCTTTTGTGAAAACGATTTAATAGTCGGCTAATCGTTTCTACGGTTAAACCAATATAGTTACCGATATCACTGCGTGTCATCGTTAATCTAAATTCTGTTTGCGATAGACCTCGTGCATGGAACCTCATGCTGAGCGATGAAAGAAAGGTTGCCAAACGTTGTTCTGCATTTTTACGATTTAGCAAGGTCAGCATTTCTTGATCAGCCTTAATTTCCGTGCTCATCATTCTCAGAATTTGCTTTTTCAATTTAGGCACAGAGTTTGATAACGCGTCAAGGGTATCGTAAGGAATTTCACACACCATAGATGTTTCTAATGCTTTTGCAAAACTAGGGTGCTTTTCAGCTGCGATTGCATCGAAACCGAGCAAATCTCCAGCCAAATGAAAACCGGTGATTTGTTCTTCACCATGCTCATCAACAGTAAATGTTTTAAAGGTACCTGAACGGATAGCGAATAATGATTGCATCTTCTCTCCGTCACGAAACAATTGTTCGCCTTTATGAATAGGACGCTTGCGGTCAATGATTTGATCAAGCTTTTCAAGTTCTTGATCATTGAGAGTAAAAGGCAGGCATAGCTCACTAATACTACAATTTTGGCAATGAATGTGTTGCTGGCCTGAACATTGACGGTTTTGCATCATAAACTCTAAGAAGATTGTTACACTGGTATATGGAGATGTTATTAGAACATTATGCCAGATGCAATCTTTAACGTAATAATTCCATAAATGATCAATGTAATCGCCATTACTTGACGAAATAGCGTATGAGAGATGAGTTGCCTGAATGATAAAAAACCGACAGAAACACTAAGCAGCGCAGGTAAAGTTCCAATGCCAAACCCCATCATAATTAGCGCGCCTTGCCAAGGATCCGCTGATGCGACTGACCAGGTAAGTGTTGAGTAAACTAGCCCGCACGGTAACCAGCCCCAGAGTGCACCTAATCCAAATGCTTTGGCTAATGAATCGACTGGAAGAAACTTCTTATTGAGTGGTGAAAGGAATTTCCATAATATTTGTCCAACTTTCTCAACTTGAACTAATCCACTGTACCAGCGACCGATATATAGCCCTAAAAGTATTAAGAAGATACCCGATATAAACCTCATTATATTTAACGGAACGCCAAGGTTTTTTGCAGCAAGTGAACCAGTAAAACCAGCGATAAAACCAATGAGGCTATAGCTAATAATTCGGCCAATGTTGTAGTAGAGTGTATAGAAGAACTTCTTTGTGCTAATGCCTTGGTCATTGGGCAAAGCAGCCGTTAACATCGATGAAATACCGCCACACATTGCGATGCAATGACCAGCGCCGAGCAAACCAACAACCAAGCCAGCGAAAAAGTTCATCTCCATTAGGGGATCCTATTGAAAACTAGTGGCGATAGAAGGGGGGAGTTTGACGACAAGTTAAATTTAGCTCCTTTGTTATTCTTTATTTAGGGCATTTTTACTCACTGAGTCAGAATTGGTTTCTGCCTGCGGAATGTCTTGTTCCTGACTATTGGATTTAGGTGGTTTATTTTGTTTGTCCTCTTCAAACAAAATGCTTAATCCTTGTTTTTCTAAGTCGTCAAATTGGTCAGTTTTTACGGCCCAAAAAAAGAGGTAAATTCCTAACGCTGTTAAAATTATCGCGATAGGTATTAATACATAAATAATACTCATTTTGAGCCTCTTTTTAGCAACCGAAGTGAATTAGTAATAACAAGTATAGAGCTCAAAGACATACCAACAACAGCCATGTATGGCGTTATATGACCACTTACCGCTAATGGAAGTACGATGGCATTATAACCCATCGCCCAAGCGTAATTTTGTTTAATCACTCGTTTTGTTTTAACTGAAATATTAAATAAGGTCTTCATAGAGGACAAGCGGTTATTCAACAAAATAACGTCTGCCCCTGATTTTGCAACATCGGTGCCTCCACCCATTGCAACCGAAATGTGGGCTGCGCCAAAAACTGGTGAATCATTCACACCGTCACCGAGCATCGCGACTGTGAATTTCTGTTGATAGTGCTTTAGTTTTTTCATCTTGTCTTCTGCAGAACAAGATGCATAGATATGATCAAGTGTTAGCGCGTCTTGCACCGTTTGACAACCCGCTAGGTTATCCCCTGAGAGCATAATTGTTTTAACATGTTTCTTCTTAAGGCTGTCTACCAAAGCTTTTGCGTCATCGCGTATTTGGTCGATAAAACTAAATGAAGCGAGTAGTTTTCCATTTTTTGCTAACACACATCGAGCCTGCTCAGTATCTTCTTTTGATTCAGAAAGCCAAGACGACCTACCGATAGCATATTGATGGCCATCAATAACCCCTTTAATACCGCTTCCGCTGATAATTTGGACGTCTTCTGCGTTGACTTGGAAATTTCTAAACTGTTTAAATGCACTTGCTATTGGGTGTTCCGAATAACTTTCCAAGGCAGCGCTAAGGGCGAGTAAATCTTCTTTCGAATAGGATGGCTCTAAAATATTAATAGCGCTTATTTGAACTTGACCTGACGTCAATGTGCCGGTCTTATCAAATGCGATACAATCTACCGAAGGCATAGTTTCAAGCACATGGCCAGATTTTATCATAATACCTTCTTTGTTGAGCCTTGTCGTCGCACACGTTAATGCCGTAGGGGTGGCGAGTGACAGAGCACAAGGGCAGGTGGCAACGAGTACGGATAAGGTAATCCAAAAAGCTTCTTCTGGCATATGTTGCTGCCAGTAAATCGCTGTAGCCACAGCACATACCAAAATTAAGGCAACAAAATACTGGGCTATTTTGTCTGACAACATAGCAAGCTTAGGTTTATGTGCTTGAGAAGATTCACTTAAGCGGATTAATTGGCTTAAAAATGAATGTTGATTATCGTGCTTTACCTTTATCGTAATATTGCCATCAGTATTTATGGTGCCAGCAAATACTTCATCATTCATCGTTTTAGTTAATGGGGTTTGTTCGCCAGAAAGCATTGACTCATTTAATTGGCTCTGGCCGTGCACAATGATGCCATCAGCAGGTACTGTTTCGCCTGGTTTAACTAAAACAATATCGTTTGGCGTTAAGTGTTTAGCTGCAACGATAATCTCTTGATTTTCTGTTAGCTTTGTTGCCGTTAATGGCATTAGTTTTAATAAGTTTGCTGATACTTCTGCAGCGCGACTTCGCGCTCTAAATTCTAAAAACTTGCCAACGAGTAAGAGAAACGTAAACATCGAAACCGATTCAAAATACACTTCACCTGTTTGATTAATTGTTGCCCATGCACTGGCGGTAAAGGCTAAACTAATTGCGATTGATACGGGCACATCCATTGACAATCGCTTTATTTTTAGCGCATTAATGGCACCTTTATAAAAAGGGTAGGCACCATAGGTGACGATTGGAAAGGTCAGCATTAAACTCGTCCAACGTAAATACACTTTTATGCTATCTGACATGTCTGAGAAAGCACCAAAATACATTCCGATCGCAATCATCATCACTTGCATCATTAAGATGCCAGAAATTCCCAAGCGCTTTATAAACACTTTAGCTCGAGCATTGTTGTTCTTTTCTATATCATTTGCTTTAAATGGCGTTGCTTGATAGCCAATATCATTAATGGCAATGAGTATTTCACTCAGTTTTACTTGTTGGGAATCCCATTTAACAGTAGCTCGCTGTGTGGTGGCATTGACGCTGATAGCAATAATCCCAGGTATTTTGGCTGTTTGCATTTCAATTAACCAAGCACAAGCAGCACAATTTATACCTTCAATGGTTAGGATAGCTTCTTTTTGAGTACCGTGATTAAAAGTAAATTCGCTTTGCAGGCTATCGTCGTCAAGCAATTTTTTCTTCGCCAATTCTGCGGGGATCAATTGTTCGCCTTTAGGAGCTTTCTCCGTTCTAAATTGATAATACTCTTCTAGGCCACTATTGACGATGGTTTCAGCTATAGCCTGACAGCCGACACAACACATGTGTTCGGCTTTATTTTTAATCAAAGTGGTTAGGGTGATACCTTGAGGAATTGGTTCACCACAATGAAAACAACTGCTTGACATTAGTTAGCTTCTATTGGCTTGGGGATTATCTCGATAAATTCTGTTTGCGGAAGCGTAATGGTATTTTGAATTTTCCAAGTATCTTCAAATGAAGATATGGTAACGCGCCATTTTCCTTTTATATCATGGTCAATTGTTTGTCTAAAGTGGCCATTGCCATCGGCGGTTAACGCAACATAAAAGTCTTTTTCTGCAAGCGTTGGGTGATAAAAATTTACATTTAACAATGGAAATTCTTTTTCTATGCCTGTTGGTTTTATCACCAATTGCTCATCGCTAAATTTGAGGTCAAACTTCATGCCTAGCTTTTGAGCAAGTTTAATTTTATCAAGCTCTAAATTAATCGCTTTACCTTTTTTATAATAATCACCAACAACCAAGTCATCTGGGTTTGTGTTAGCAATAATAAGAGTAGCAATGCCAGCTACGACAGCGGTAAAAGGCAATAAAAATACTAGCCATGCCCAAGGCTCTTTGTACCAAGACGTTTTCATTAAGCTTTCGTTATTAAATAATTTGGCAGTATTATACTTTTTTTCAATGGGTAATTCCTATGCTAATTACTATTTTCTGACATTTTTTTATTCTAGATCATAGTTCAATATCGCAAATAAATGTGCTCTATTAAAAATTTGCAAATAGGGGAATACAAGCCATAGTTATAAGGGGAAGAACAGAGTAACTAAAAGGCTTTTGCTGCCATATGAATAACAACGACCTTACGACGGTGACGATTATTTACTATAACGATAACTGCATTGAGTTGCAGTCTGAAGTAAAAAATTACCCTAAAAACTCGAATGGGCGAGTCATTATACCTGATGAGTTTAAACAGGATAAATCGATTATCGCGGTTTGTTTAGGAGAAATTGTTATTTTAAATAAAGCAGGCGATCGGATTATTTCTGTTGATTATGACAAAGAATAATTGTTGAAAATGTTGAGTTAAAAAAAGCCTTAAACAATTGTTTAAGGCTTTTTTAATACCAGCATTATTATTGCTGAGATAAACTATAAACGTAGGCACTAATCACGTGTATTTTCTTCTCACCTAAAATGTCATTCCAAGCTGGCATTACACCCGCGCGGCCATTTCGAATAGATTCTTGAATAACACGTTCTGAGCCACCGTATAACCAAACATCATCGCTAAGGTTTGGTGCACCTAATGGTAAGCCCATTGCTAAACTGCCTTGACCTTCACTACCGTGACAGCCAGCACACATGGCAAACTTTTCTTTGCCTTGTTCAGCGTTACCTTCTTTTGCTTCACGTCCGCTAAGGCTGATCACATAGGCAGCTACGTCTTTAACACCTTGTTCACCGCCTAACATGGTTTCCCAGCCAATCATACCTTGTGCTTTACGACCAGCCATTAAGCTATGCTTGATATCAGCTGGCGTTCCACCATATAACCAGTCGCTGTCGGTAAGGTTGGGGAATCCAGTTGTACCGCGTGCATCAGAGCCATGACATTGAGCACAGTTTTGTAAAAATAGTCGTTGACCAATTTTACGTGCTTGCACTGCTTCGTCATCGCCTGCTGTTGCCAAGTCTTTAATGTCACGTTTGGCCAACGCTTCAAATACAGGGCCGTATCGTTCATCAGCTGCTTTTACTTCTCGGTCATACTGAACGATCAAACCTTTATCAAGACCCTCTTGGGTTTTAGCTTTTGACTCTTCTATGCTAACGATGCCTTGGTTTGAGCTTTTCCAGCCGAATAAACCAGCCCAGTTACCTAAACCAGGGTAGACGATTAGATAACCTACACCCCAAACAATCGTAAGTAAGAAAAACGTGCTCCACCACTTAGGAAGCGGGTTGTTTAACTCTTCAATGCCGTCAAACGAGTGTCCCATTGACTCACCTTCTTCGACATCAGTAAAGTTCTTTAAGCACCAGCGTAGTAGTAGGTAACAACCTAATAACGTGCCAAGTGTAAGAACGGTAATCCAAATACTCCAGAAGCTAGACATTATTATTAGTCTCCTGTTTGTTAGTCTCTTCTTTGTGGTCTTCTTCAAAAATTGAATTGGCCGCTTCGTCAAACGAGGCTTTACGTTTTTTGCTATACGACCACACCACAATGATGATAAATAGTGCGAAAATTATTAGGGCAATTAAGCCTCTTAATGTACCGTAATCCATATTATTTCAGCGCATGCCCAAGTGACTGCAAGTATGCAATCAAGGCATCCATTTCAGTTTTACCGGCAACTTCTGATTTCGCCTTAGCAATATCTTCAGCAGAGTATAACGGGATCGGGTTACCTTGTTCGTCCTTGTGGCTGCGATTACGCGTTAAGAAGTTGAAAGTTTCAAGTTTCTTTGCAGTTAACGCACCATCAAGCTTTGTATCCTCAAGCCATTTGAATGAAGGCATATTAGATTCAGGGACTACCGAACGAGGGTCAATTAAATGTGCACGATGCCAGTCATCACTGTAACGACCACCAACACGAGCTAGGTCTGGCCCAGTACGCTTAGAACCCCATAAGAAAGGGTGTTCCCAAACATGCTCACCTGCAACCGAGTAATGACCATAACGCTCTGTTTCTGCTCTAAATGGGCGGATCATTTGGCTATGACACGTATTACAACCTTCGCGAATATAAATATCACGACCTTCCATTTCTAATGCCGTGTAAGGGCGTAGGTTATCAACTGGCTGTGTTGTTTCTTTTTGGAAAAACAACGGTGTAATTTCCACCAAACCGCCAATACTGATGGCAAAAATAGTAATAATGAAAAACAAGCCTACATTTTTTTCGACTTTTTCATGTTTATTTGTCATGACCGGTCTCCTTAGGCTGCTTCTACGCGTTTAAGACTATTGTCTTGCGCATAAATTGTTTTAAACATGTTATAAGCCATTAGCACAAAACCAGCGACTACTAAAACGCCACCTAAAAAGCGAATAAAGTAGAACGGGTATGACGCTTGAAGACTTTCAACAAAGCTATAAGTTAATGTACCGTCAGTATTTACCGCACGCCACATTAAGCCTTGCATAACACCAGAAATCCACATCGCTACAATATAAAGTACGATACCAGCAGTGTGCATCCAGAAATGAACGTTAATGAGTTTAATGCTATACATTCTCTCTTGATTAAATAGTATTGGAATTAAGTGATACATCGCACCAATTGATACCATTGCAACCCAACCTAGAGCGCCAGAGTGAACATGGCCGATAGTCCAGTCGGTATAATGAGACAAGGCATTAACTGATTTGATTGCCATCATTGGGCCTTCAAACGTTGACATGCCGTAAAAAGAGAGAGAAACAATAAGGAATCGTAAAATAGGATCATGACGTAATTTATGCCATGCACCTGATAATGTCATGATACCGTTTATCATACCACCCCAAGAAGGTAGGAATAGTACTACTGACATCACCATACCTAAGCTTTGAGCCCAATCTGGTAAGGCAGTGTAATGTAAATGATGAGGACCTGCCCAAATATATAAAGAAACCAATGCCCAAAAGTGAACGATGGATAAACGATAAGAGTAAACTGGGCGTTCTGCTTGTTTAGGTACGAAGTAATACATCATCCCTAAGAAACCAGCAGTTAATAAGAAACCAACGGCATTGTGACCATACCACCATTGCATCATGGCATCGATGGCACCTGAATAGATTGAATAAGATTTCATCATCGATACAGGAATTGCCATACTATTACCAATGTGCAGTACTGCTACGGTAATAATAAATCCACCGAAAAACCAGTTCGCTACGTAAATGTGTGAGGTTTTACGCTTGATAATCGTGCCAAAAAACACAATGGCGTAACATACCCAAACGACAGCAATCAAAATATCTATTGGCCATTCAAGTTCAGCGTACTCTTTACTGGTGGTATAACCAAGCGGCAGAGTAATTGCAGCTAAAACGATAATGGCTTGCCATCCCCAAAAGGTAAACGAAGCTAGCTTGCCGCCAAACAACGCTGTCTTACACGTTCTTTGTACGACATAGTAAGAAGTTGCAAAAAGCGCACTTGTACCAAATGCAAAAATTACTGCATTAGTATGAAGTGGACGTAGACGGGAATAGGTCAACCAAGGTGTTTCAAAGTTTAAAGCAGGCCAAATTAATTGAGCCGCAATAATAACACCAACAAGTGTACCTACAATTCCCCAGATTACCGTCATTACAGTAAACTGACGAACAACATCATAGTTGTAGTCTGCTGCTGACGTAGTATTTTGAGTCATGTTATGGTTTCCGCAGTTATAATTATTAAATCGTTTGGTGAGTTGGCAGGTAAAGTACCTGTAATAAGTTATAGCTCATTATCACAAATTTTGTACTTTGCTGGTCAACACGCGCGAATAATAGTCATATGAAGCTAAAATGTCACCCGTCAATGTGGTAAAATTTGTTTTAAATCAAAAAAATTGTATCAAGTGGCTAAAAAGTCACCGTTTGATATCAAAGCTGCTAATTTTTAAGGCGTTAGTACGTGAGAAGTTTGACACTCTATTTCATGCTGTTGTGTATAAGTTTACTATTGATTTCTTGCTCTGAAGGCAAAAAAACAAACTCAACGCTAGTAGATCCAACTTGCATAGCCAGCCAATCTCAGTGTCAATTTGATACCCCGTTTGGCACGGTTTCGGTTTTGTTTAATCGACAAAAAATATTAACAGAAGAACCTTTTAAGGTATTGATCAAAAATTCTATTCCTAAGAATTTATTGATTATCGATGGTTTCCTTGAAGGTAAAACCATGTATATGGGGAAAATACCATTATTGTTTTCGTATGATCAAACCAAGCAGCTTTATATAGCAGAGACGATGGTAGGTAGTTGCAGTGTTGAACATATGACCTGGGTAATGCACTTAACATTAAAAACCGAACACTCGGCCAATAATCAAGATGTGCAAATTAGTGTCGAATTTGAAAGTGAAAGGTTATAGGTTATGTGTAAGCACCTGTCATAAATTCGTAACACATAACCTAAATATTAACACCTTTAAAATAGAATTAACTTTGAAGTGGGTGCTCGACAAAATTAAACTGGCTTTTTTTATCCCCGAAAAAATAAACGCTGCATTGGTCCCATGAACTAGGTATCTTCCAAGCACTTTGTTCTGTAAAAGAATACTCATGAAACATGTTTGCACAACGAACTTGCAGTTTTTCTATATGACCTTTGACATCAACAACAGAAAATTGACGACGAGTCAGTTGATAACCCCAACTACCATTTTCTTTAATAACACCTTTTATGGTTAACAATGTATCACTGTTGATCGCATCTTTCATTTTATCGACTAGCTTTTGATAATTTTCTAAATATGGTTTTGCCAATTCATATTTCGTTAACTGGTTAAAACTATCAAAGGCGTCACTAAACAAATTTTGCTGTATTTCAAGTAAAAAACGTTGTGATAAAACTGATATAGCCGCTTCTTCTATAATGGTAGATTCACTTAATGAAACTTGGTTGAAGTGTTCTAAAGCTTGTTCTTTATCATTAGCAGCTAATGCTAGTTCTGCTTTTAGCATATGATAATAATTGAACTCAGAGGTTAATTTTGGGGTCAATTGCTTAGCAGCTTCCTCTGCTAAAGAGTACTGCTTATTTTCAATAAGCTCGGCTATCATTTCATACTTTTGTTTAAACTTCTGACTTACTTTACCTTCGCTAGCCATAGCGAAATCGAGTTGAACGGTATTATCGCATCGCTCTATTGGCTTGCCATCTTCAAAGGCGGGTTCATATTTCCATTTTTTTACTGCCCTTAAGGCCTCTTTTGAAAAGGCTTTGCTGGTTGCTTCAGTGACTAAAACGTTTTTAACACTACCTTCTTTATCGATAACGAAACTCATTTTTACTGAACCAGAACGGCCATTCCTTGCTTCACTTATTGGATATTTAGGCTGTATTCGTTCTATCGGGATAGGTGCCTTATATGAACGTAAATGCTTTGAAAGCTCCAGCTCAAGCTCGTTCGCCTGCAGGCTTAAAGGGGTTAATAGAAGTAAAGATGTTAAGTATTTCATACTGGCTCCATTTGTTGCTAAATCCATGAGGGTACAGGGGGGTCTATATAATTAACCTCAGCTCTGCATAAGGAATGCATTTCTAGCGTCTATTTTTACTAACTTCTGCGTTATATTGTCGTGAAATAACTGGCTATTCCTACAACAATACGCCTTGAATTAAGTCAAAAATAGCTCGCTAGAAAGTCACTTTACACTTAAGTGTTTGATTTTATTGTTTTTGTGCTATTTCTCATACAAACCTGAGGTTAATTAAGGTATTTATACCGTGTTTAATGTTAATCATGATAACAAGTAATTAACAAGTGGGGTAGCGTGGCAGGGAGTAAATACGTAAAAGAAAACGCCTAAAGTCAGCGATATCAATGACTTTAGGCTCATAAGGTTAATAGTTTAATTGTTAATAGGTAAATTGGCTAAGTTGATTATCTAAACCATTTACCGCATTTCTTAGTTCGTTAGCTTGATGCCCAAGTGTTTCGATCAGCTCAGCACTTTCATCTGAAGATGCGTTTACTTCTGTCAGTGTTTCACTGATTTCATTAATTGCTTTAGTTTGTTGGACACAAGCTGAAGCAACTTGACTCATATCATCCTGAATTGAATCAAGTAGTTGACCTATCTCTTTCATTGATTCGCCTGAGCCAGAAATATTGTCACTTACTTGGTTAGTTTGCTCAATACCTTCAGTCATACCAGAACCCGCCAATGAGATTTTTTGCTGTAAATCCTCAACAACGTTAGAAATTTCTTTGGTCGATTCTTGTGTTCGTTGAGCAAGACCTCTAACTTCATCGGCAACAACAGAAAACCCTCGTCCATGCTCTCCCGCACGTGCAGCTTCAATGGCAGCGTTTAATGCTAATAGGTTTGTTTGATCAGCAATTGAATTAATGACATCTACGACTTGCCCTATATTGGCTGACGCTGCTTCTAATTGCTGGATTAGTTCGTTTACTGAGGCAATTTTTTCACCTAAGCGTTGCATATTATCTGATGCATTTATTGCCACCGATATGGTTTGGTCAGTTTTTTCACGCATTTCATTGGCGGCAGCTGATGTACGAGTTGCGTTATTTTCAATTTCACCAGCGCTAGCTGCAAGTTCAGTAGCCGCAACGCTTGCAGTATTTAAACCTTGTTTATTATGGTGAGTGCGTTCGATTAATTGTCCCGAAATCGACTCTACTTGTTTAGATGCCTCAGCGACTTGCTCTTTATCAGATGCGACACCCGAAATAACGCGTCTTAATTTTTCTAAAAAGGTATTAAAATAATTGGCAAGTTTACCTGTTTCGTCCTGACTGTTAATGTCAATTTTTAGCGTTAAGTCACTATCACCTTCAGCGACACTTGCAAATGCTTGTGTTAATTGTTTTAGCGGTTTGCTAATGACATTAATAATTAATGCTAAAAGAATTAGGGTTAATACCAAAATACCGATGCTGGTTAACACTTGGCTTAATATCGCTTGGTTGGCAGGCGAATCAATCACTTCTGTGGGCACAAATAGGGCCAAATGCCACGTCATATTCGGGATTGTAGGACTAACCGGCATTGAAATTGCGTAATATTCGTTACCCTTAATTGTTACGGTGAGTAGTTCATTTTTGTCAACTGAACTGAGCTTAGCTAAATTAGTTACCTCAGGAAGCTTTTCATACTCGCTAAGAGGGGTATTAATGTCCTTTTTAATAATAGCGTCGGGAAAAGTGATATTTTGCCATTTATCGTCAAAAAGGGCAGCGAAACCTTGTCCTTTAAAGGTAATATCATCTGATAGCTTTTTGATGTTATTCAGTGATATATCAATACCACCTGCACCGAGCAGTTGCCCGTCTACATAAACGACTTGCTCGATAGAAACCGATATACCACCGGTAATAATATCAACAGCAGGAGCGGTTGTTAGCATATCTTTATAGGCAATTGCATGTTGGTACCACGGACGTTTACGAACAAAATAGCCTTTTTCTTGATCAAATGCTGGACCTTCTTCAGGAACGCCTGTCACTCGATCTTCAGCAAGGTATTCTTGGGTTGCTTCTGATGCATAAAAAGCAGATAAAATATTTTCATCACGACCCGATATTTTATGAAGTACTCGATTTAGACCTTGATAACCGGGCTCTGAACCTGTTAAAGCTCCACGTTCAGTGTGATTTTTCATCCAGTCAATAACTTCTGGCGAATTAATAAAGGTATCGGCAACGCGAGCGTATTCAGTAAAAAAACTCGTAAGCTTTAACGTATCTCGTTCCATTTGGGTGATAATTTGTTGCTTAATATCCTCTTTTACTTCTTGATATGAGGTCGCAGCAAACCAAATGGTCCGAAAGATAATTATCGCGAGGGCAAATAAAGAAATAAAGAAAAGAATTTTCTTTTGGATCGAGTCGAGCTTTATCATTAATTACTGCCTTAGATTGGTTTTTGTTTCACCATATCAAAGCATTATCATGACTACAATATGCTTTTGTTCAATTATCTTTATACATTTGTAGTTGTTAAATAAATATTACCTGTTTGTAATATGGCAAAGTGGCACACAAGTCGTTATTCTAAAGCGAGATTAAAAAAATATAGAAAGGGGATTACATTGAAAACAACAATGTTAAATAAATTAAAGCCATTGGTGCTCGGCGCGATTTGTGTTAGCGCTATGGCAAGTGCTAGTGATTTTGACAAGGCGTATCAGTCATTTGATATAGATAAAATAAAAGCCGATATTAAGTTACTTTCATCAGATAAGTTTGTCGGAAGAGAGCCTTCAAGTGCGGGAGAGAAACTTACGACTGACTTGTTAATTAATGAGTTTAAGCGACTTGGTTTGGCTCCAGGAAATGGCGATAGTTACACACAAGCGGTGCCGTTAGTCAGTATTACCAGCACTCCAACAGCTAACCTGACTATTGCAGATCTGAAATTTGAGTTTCCTAAAAACTACGTTGCTAGTTCACGTAAAATGGATAAGCAACTGTCGTTAGAGAACTCTCAATTAGTGTTTGTTGGTTATGGAATTAACGCACCTGAATATCAGTGGAATGATTATGAAGGTGTTGATGTTAAAGGTAAAACAGTTGTAGTTTTAGTCAATGATCCAGGCTTTGCAACACAAGATCCTGAGTTATTTGACGGTAATACCATGACTTATTATGGTCGTTGGACATATAAGTATGAAGAAGCCGCGCGACAAGGTGCTGCGGGTGCAATTATTGTTCATGAAACAAAACCCGCTAGCTATGGTTGGAATGTTATCGAGAGCAGCTGGACTGGCGCTCAGTATCATTTGCCAGCAAGTGAAGTTAATGAAGCGGCAGTCGACGTTGAAATGTGGATAAGCCATGACAAGGCCGTTGAGCTCTTTGCAAAATCATCTTTAGACTTTGAAAAAGAGAAACAAAAAGCGGCATCAAGAGCGTTTAAAGCAGTAGAGATGCCAGTTAAAGCTAATATCACGGTTGAGAATAAATTCGATAAATCAACGTCGAATAATGTTATTGCCACGATAAAAGGAAGTGAGAGGCCCGATGAGCATGTTTTATACATGGGACATTGGGATCATCTCGGTACGACAGTCGTTGATGGTAAAACACAGGTTTATAACGGAGCGCATGACAATGCTACAGGAACTGCTGGTTTAATGCACATCGCCAAAGCATACAGTAAATTGGCAAAAGCACCGAAGCGTTCTGTCACTATAGTAGCGGTAACAGCAGAAGAACAAGGTCGTTTAGGATCGCGCTTTTTTGCAAATCACCCAACCATGCCATTAAATAAAATAGTGGGCTTGGTGAATATGGATAGTTTGGATATTACCGGTGTTAAATCAGATGTTACTGTGGTGGGGTTTGGTAAATCAGCCCTAGAGGAATATTTAGCGAAAGCTGCGAAGCGACAAGGGCGAACATTATCTCCAGAACAAACACCAGAGCGCGGCTATTACTATCGTTCAGATCATTTTAGCTTAGCTAAAAAAGGCGTACCTGCCTTAAGTGCCGGTGGTGGTTCTGTGTGGGTTAATGAGAAAGAAAGAGCGATTGGTGAACGTGTTAGTGCGATGGTTGCTAAGTGTTATCACCAAACGTGTGATGAGTATAGTGAAGATTGGGGCTGGCAAGGGCTTGTTGCAGAGTTGCAACTATTCTTTGAAACAGGGTATTTACTTGCCAATAGCGCACAATGGCCTAATTGGTATGAAGGCACTGAATTTAAAGCGCTTAGAGATAGCATGATGAAGTAACATTTTACTAAACGCATCGCATAAAACCGCCGTAAGGCGGTTTTTTTTCGGCTAGCTAAAATGCGCAAAAATTATTGAGATAAAGTTTGGTTCTATATTGGTTAAGTTGGATTGAAAAATACAAAGCAAAAAGCCCGCTAAGTTAGCGGGCTTTTATATTGGCTCCCCAAACTGGACTTGAACCAGTGACAAACGGATTAACAGTCCGTCGCTCTACCAACTGAGCTATTGGGGAATAAACTTTTTTTACTTCAATTTATCGTTTGAAGGGCTCTTTCGCCAAGTAACCGCCAAAGGCCGCTACGTTAAATTTGGCTCCCCAAACTGGACTTGAACCAGTGACAAACGGATTAACAGTCCGTCGCTCTACCAACTGAGCTATTGGGGAATAATGTTTTCACATCTTTGCTAGCAACTTGCTAACGGGGCGGAATATTAAAGGGCACTTGCGATACTGTCAACACAAAATATCAAAAAAAACGTTAAATTTGTTTGTTTGCTTATTTTCGCGTCACCATGGTTGAGAAAGCGCCATCTTTTGACGCTAAAACAGTCAAGCGGTTGGTTCGAATTAAATTTTTACACTTATCCACTGTAATTGTGGATAAGTGTGTGAATGAATATGTAATAATATTGCCAATTAACGAAAGAATAGGGCTTGTAGCTATTTTGCTTAAATCACTCAAGTATTAGAATTCCTTTAATATACAAGGGGTTGTTGTGTTTTGGTTGAAGTTTAAACACCGTTGGTTGAAAAACAGTCGCTGTTCAAATTTATATAAAATGCTTGTGAATGTATATTTGTATTATTGCGTTGTTTTATGAAATTTTATATTTAAATAGCGAGTCTTCTTAGTATCTTTTACAATAGTTTGGTTTTCCCAAGCAAAACAAGAAAAGTGTGAATGACAGAAAAAATAGAACCCAAAAAAGCTAATCTACTATCGGATCCCGTTGCTGAAACATTAAAGCGTATGACCATTCCAATGATTTACGGAATGATTTTGTTGATGACCTTTAATTTAGTCGATACATTTTTCGTTAGTTTACTCGGTACCCAGCCTCTTGCGGCAATTAGTTTTACTTTCCCGATAACCTTTACTGTAATTAGCTTAACGATTGGTCTAGGCATTGGTACTTCTGCTGTGATTGGTCGGTCATTAGGTGAGGGCGATGATAAAAACGCCAAATGTGCAGGTACGTCGGCTTTAATCCTTACCGCTATCATTGTCGGTATTCTCTCTTCCCTAGGTTATGTCTTTACCGAAGAAATCTTCTTAATGCTTGGTGCTAGCAATGAATTATTGCCGTTAATCAGAGATTATATGGATTATTGGTTTCTCGGTAGCGTATTTTTAATCGGACCGATGATAGGCAATGCAATTTTAAGAGCCTCTGGTGATACAAAAACGCCGAGCATTATCATGGGAACAGGGGGAGTGATTAATGCGGTTTTGGACCCAATTTTCATCTTTGGATTTGGCCCTATCCCAGCAATGGGTATTAAAGGGGCTGCGATAGCAACATTAGTTTCTTGGGTGGTGGGTATTATTTTCGTTTTTTATATTGTCGGTTATAAAAAGCGTCTGATACATACAACGTTTATTTTTGTGAAGACCTTTATAACGTCAAGTAAGTCAATACTGCATATTGGTTTACCCGCTGCTGGTGCCAATATGTTAACACCTATTGCCGCAGCCATTTTAACCGCGATTGTGGCGACCTATGGTGAAGAGGCAGTAGCCGCATTTGGTGTCGGCTCAAGAATTGAATCAATCGCTTGTTTAGTTGTATTGGCAATGTCGATGTCTTTGCCACCATTTATTAGTCAAAACTTTGGTGCTGGCAATATGGATAGAGTTGAGCAAGGTTACATGACCTCCGTTAAATTTGTCTTAGGTTGGCAAGTATTGGTTTATGTTATGCTGGTCATTTCTGCACCTTTTATTGCCGATGCGTTTGCCAAAGAGGAAACGGTAGCAGATATCATCAAGCTATTTATATGGATTTTACCCTTAGGTTATGGTTTACAAGGCATTATTATTCTAACCAACTCATCTTTTAATGCGCTACATAAACCGATGACCTCTTTGATGCTTAGTATTATTCGGTTATTTGTTTGCTATGTTCCTCTAGCCTATTTAGGCAGTTTACTTTGGGGATTAAACGGCTTTTTTATCGGTGCGTTAGTTGGCAACATTGTCATGGCGAGTATTTCTTATAGCGTCTTTAAACGTCAATTTAATAAAGAAGTTGCGGCAGTAGAGGTTAGCTCTTAATGAAAGTAATGGAACTAAAATCGGATTATATCCCCAGTGGCGATCAACCTAAGGCAATTGAGCAATTATTAGATGGTATTGATAGCGGTCTAGCTCACCAAACCTTACTGGGCGTTACTGGCTCAGGTAAAACCTTTACCATTGCTAATGTCATCGCAAAATTAAATCGTCCGACCATGATGCTAGCACCTAACAAAACCCTAGCTGCTCAATTATATGGAGAGATGAAAGAGTTTTTTCCAAATAATGCTGTTGAGTATTTCGTCTCGTATTATGACTACTACCAACCAGAAGCTTATGTACCCACCACGGATACGTTTATTGAAAAAGACGCCTCGATAAACGATCACATTGAGCAGATGCGTTTGTCCGCGACCAAAGCGTTGCTCGAAAGAAGAGATGTTATTATTGTCGCTTCCGTATCGGCGATATATGGCTTAGGTGACCCTGACTCTTACTTAAAAATGATGTTGCATTTAAGACAGGGCGATATTGTTAATCAACGAGATATTTTAAGGCGCTTAGCTGAGCTTCAATACACCAGAAATGACGTTGCTTTTCAAAGGGCGACATATCGGGTACGCGGTGATGTTATTGATATCTTTCCTGCTGAATCGGATCGCTTGGCTTTACGTGTTGAGCTTTTTGATGAGGAACTTGAGC
Source organism: Thalassotalea ganghwensis (assembly GCF_053485795.1). NCBI lineage: Bacteria > Pseudomonadati > Pseudomonadota > Gammaproteobacteria > Alteromonadales > Colwelliaceae > Thalassotalea > Thalassotalea ganghwensis. The sequence continues at coordinate 188,014 of NZ_JBQRUM010000004.1, read as the reverse complement.
GCATCAGTGAATTTGACCCACTAACCGGGCAGGTTGAAAGACAGTTAGCGCGAGTGACGGTTTATCCCAAAACTCACTATGCGACGCCGAGAGAGCGTATTCTGTCAGCGGTTGAAGATATCAAAATAGAATTAAAAGAGCGAGCGACACAACTCAAGGAAAACAATAAATTAATCGAAGAGCAGCGTATCGTTCAGCGAACGCAGTTTGATATCGAGATGATGACTGAACTTGGATACTGCTCAGGTATTGAAAACTACTCTCGTTATTTATCGGGCAGAAATCCTGGTGAAGCTCCGCCAACATTATTTGATTATTTACCCGATGATGGCTTGCTGATTATTGATGAATCTCACGTAACCGTACCTCAAATTGGTGCGATGTATAAGGGTGACCGTTCAAGAAAAGAAAACCTAGTAGAATATGGTTTTAGATTGCCATCAGCACTCGATAACCGGCCGATGAAGTTTGAAGAATTTGAAGCATTAGCACCTCAAACCATTTATGTTTCTGCGACCCCAAGTGATTATGAAGTGAACAAGTCAGCAGGTGAAATTGCTGAACAAGTCGTTCGTCCAACGGGGTTACTCGATCCTGAAATAGAAGTTAGGCCAGTTGACACCCAGGTGGATGACTTACTCTCTGAAGTTAACAAACGCGTGGCAATAGGAGAGCGAGTATTAGCAACAACCTTAACAAAGCGAATGGCTGAAGATCTAACCGATTATTTAGATGAGCACAATGTTAAAACCCGTTATTTGCACTCTGATATCGATACAGTAGAGCGAGTAGAAATTATTCGAGATTTTAGGTTAGGTAAATTCGATGTCTTAGTCGGGATCAATTTATTAAGGGAAGGTTTAGACATGCCAGAGGTTTCCCTAGTTGCCATTCTCGATGCAGATAAAGAAGGCTTCTTGCGCTCAGAGCGTTCACTGATTCAAACCATTGGTCGCGCTGCACGTAATATCAATGGGCGAGCTATTTTATATGCTGATAGGATCACTGGCTCAATGCGCAGAGCAATTGATGAAACGAATCGTCGTCGTGAAAAGCAAGAAAGCTATAACAAAGCAAATAATATTACGCCGAAAGGGGTAATTCGTAAAATCACTGACGTGATGGATATGGGCACAGACGTTAGCAAGGCGAATAAAGTTGCAGAAGCTAATGCAGATTATCAAATCATGACAACCGAACAAATCGATCAAAAAGTTAAAGCATTGGAAGTTAAGATGATGGACTATGCTCAAAACTTAGAGTTTGAGCAAGCCGCAGCAACAAGGGATGAAATAGCAAAATTACGCCAACAGCAATTGTCGACGTAATTGCTATCATTTCATTTAACGAAGTTCAAACATAGTATAACGATGAATAACGTTAGCGATTGCATCACTATTACAATGAGATAAATGACTGATATCTTCGATAATTTTATCTTGGATATCAACAGGAAATAACATTAACTGCTCTAAATATAAATGAGCTTGGGTCATGTTATTGTCCTTTAACATTTCTTGTAAACGACTTGCGTGATTTTTCCACATAGCACTCATACGCCTTCCTCAGTAACAATGAGAACTGTAAGTAAGTTAAGACAACTCACCTACATAAGGTTAAGTGTAGTTCAATTCAGTCAGTGCAATAGATATAAAGGTTATTAAAAAATCTCGCTAGGAAGCTTGTTTTATAAAGGATTGCCAATTATTCGCTAGCTATTTGATATTTCTCCAATCTATACAAAAACGCTTTATAGGACATTTGTAAGAATTTTGCTGATTTTGTTTTATTTCCATGATTAATTGCTAACGCTTGTGCCAAACATTGTCGCTCAAACACTTCCCAATTAAACCCTTCTTCTGGCATTGATATCGTTGGTATGCCTTCAGTTGTATTGTTAGGCGAGGCATTATAATTTACGTTGGCGATAAGTTCTTGTTCATCATCGAGCAATACAAAGCGTTCAATACGGTTCGAGAGTTCTCGGACATTACCTGGCCAATGGTAGTCTAAGAGCTTTCGGTACATTGCAGACGATAGTTTAGGGGCAGGGCAGCGATGCTGTTTAGCGTGAAGTTCTATAAAATGATCTGCAAGCAGTGCAATATCTTGTTGCCGTTCTCGTAAAGCGGGCATTTTGATTGGCACGACATTGAGACGATAAAATAAATCTTCTCGAAAATTGCCTTGCTGTACCTCTTGCTCAAGATTTCGGTGTGTCGCGGCGATAATCCGCACATCCAATGAGATTTCTTCACTACTACCTAAGCGAGTTATAACGCCTTCTTGTAAAAAACGGAGTAAATGAGCTTGCAAACTGGCGCTTAACTCGCCAATCTCATCCAAAAAAATAGTGCCATGATTTGCTGCTTCAAATCGACCTATTTTTAGGGCATTAGCGCCAGTATATGCCCCTTTTTCAGCGCCAAATAGCTCTGCTTCAGCAATTGATTCAGCGATAGCGCCACAATTTATGGCAATAAATTTTTCATTTTGTCGGTTCGAACTCTCGTGAAGGGCTCTGGCAGCGAGTTCCTTACCTGTACCGCTTTCCCCAGTGATTAATACCGTCGCATTGGTACCTGAGAGTTTATCAATACGTTGATAAACACTTTGCATACTTGGCGCTTTGCCGATCAGCCCAACAAGCGATTTTTGCTCGCTTAATTGCGCACTTAAATGTTGATTTTGTTGCCTCAACGTTTTCGCTTTAAGCGCTTTGTCGATGGTTAACAGTAACTCTTGACGTTTAAAAGGTTTTGGCAGGTAATCATCCGCACCTTGTTGCAATGCTTCTACGGCGTGATTTATTGTGCCGTAAGCGGTGGCGATAACAAAACCGACATTGGGAACATTACGTTTGACATAATTAAGTAAATCTAAGCCCGACAGTTCACCTAATTTCCAGTCTGAGAAGATAACATCAAAATCATGAGATTTGAGTGTTAAAATGGCTTCCTCTACGCAATCGGCGCTTTGCACTTGAAAATTGCTCGCTGATAAAATATCGCAAATAAGTTGACGCTGATCTGCTTCATCTTCAACCACCAAAATATGTTTGGAGTCATTCATAACATTGCCTTTTTTCTATGACGTTTACGTTAATTTAAATAATGCTGTCGCTTTGCAGCCAGTGACTTTATCGTCGAGTATCGTGTTCTCAAGATTTAAATCGCCCCCATAATGCAAGGTGATCAGCCTTTTGGCAATGTATAGTCCCATACCTGCACCTTCTGGTTTTGTTGATATATGAGGTTTAAAGAGCTCAGCTTCAATCTTACTGTCTATGCCGCTACCGTTATCACAAACCGAGAAAGACAAAATATTGTTTTTAACGATTGCACTGATCTTTATTGTGGCGTTATTCTCGCTGGCTTCACAGGCATTGCTTATTAACGTATGGAGAATACTGCGTATTTCTGATTCTGCGCCAATAAGTGTAATACTGGCCTCTATGTCGGTTTTAAATGTCAATTGCTTGGGATAAGACGATTTAAACTCCAAAATAATATCTTGAACGACAGCAAGCAGTGGCACTTTTGCGCTTCGATCGATACCACTGGTCGTCAATGTCAGTAATGCTTTAATACTCTTATCCAAATTTAATAATTTTTGCTGAATAGTAAACAGTAAATGTTGTTGTTTTGATAGTGGCAAGTCATTACTGAGCAGTTGTTCAACGGATAAACCAATAGTATGTATAGGATTTCTTAACGCATGGGCTAAACCTCGGCTAACTTCGCCAAGTTCAGCCAAATGCGCTATCTCTTTGTGATGCTGCTCAGCTTGACTAAGGCTGTCGAGTTTGACCACCATGTCATTAAAACGGTTAATAGTTGATCTAATTTCTTTTACACCACTTGGTTTAACTTTATTTTTATAGTGGCCATCAGCGAGCGCTTTAAATCCTTCAGACAGGGCTCTTAGCGGTTTATTAAATTGAACACTGAGCCAATAAGCAAAAATTAGTGCAACCAACGCACCGACGATTAAACTGGTTTGTACCGTACGTATGAGTGTTTTAGTGGTTGATGTTTGCTCGGTATTACTTGTCCAAAATGAGTACGCGTTTTCATTGTTAATGACATAGGTCGGCGGCTTTTTAATTTGTTTTATTTTGTCTTTGTTCTCCGCTAATAAAAACTCAATCTGCGTTTTAAACTCTTTTTTCAAAATATGCTTATCTACAGCGATATCATCCATTTCATCAATAAAGGTAACGTGCTCTTCGATTGGCTTTGAGGCATCAACTTCAATGATTTTAATACTTCGTTGAGTTTTAGTCGGGGGACTTGGCTCGATATTGGGCGTTACGTTTGTTTTTGTACTTTCATTAATTGATTCATGAATTTTTTGTCGAGCTTCTAAAATTAATACTTTATCTAAAGCAACGTCGAGCGCGCGCTCATTAATGTGGCGTACTTTGGTTTCAACATCTTGTTTTATGTTTTGCTCTAACCAGAATAGCAATACCAGTTGCGAGCAGGTTAACAGAATAATTAAACCACCAATGAGAATAAACAAATAACGCCTGAGAGACATATGGTTACCACGTTAAAAATATTGAATAGACATAATATACACACTACAAACGATACAATATCAAAATTAATGCCATTTAAGCTACTAAGAATTAGTTTATTAAAAACAATATATTAGCTTAGTCGTGTTGTAATTTATTGATTTAATTATTCAGTAACTCCTGATATCGGGAAATTCGCCCCTGATTTAAGGATTACTTTCACCTTACTTTAATAATAACTTTTAAAACGAAATTACTAACTTATTGTTTTTAATGGTTAATGCTTCGTTGGTATGAATATAGCAACGTAGAGGTTAGTTATAAATATTCGCTAACCTTAAAGGAAATTCCTTATGAACACATTATCTACATTATTGAATAAAACAACCTTAGCTATGCTGTTTTCAGTTGCCGGTGCAACCGCAAGTATGTCAGCAATTGCCAATATGTCAGAAACAAAAGTGTTTTCACATAAGATTGAAATTGATTCACTTAACGATGCTAATGTAACTGTTTACGTAAATAGCGATGGTGATACACAAGAATTTATTTTTTCAAAAGATGAGTTAGAAAACAAGGCTGATCTGGAAGCCGCTTTAGAGACATTGCCTGATGAGATCCGTGATGAAGTCGTTGCGTCGTTAACCAATATTGAAAATGCTGATGGTCTGATAAAACTACATTTAGGAGATAGTAATCATAAAGTGTTTAATTGGGTAGGTGGTAGTGATGAAAAAGTATTTGTTATTGAAAAAGAATCACTAGGGGAACTTAAAGATGAGATCAAACAAAAGGTTAAAAAGTTTCATTTCATTACCGGTGATCATGATATTAAAGTTAAAGATTCAGCCACTTTGCAGACTGATATCATTGCCAATTTAATTAAGCGCGGAACATTTAGCCAAGATGACTTAAATCGACTTCAACAAGCTTTAGATGCCAAACGTTAAATCGATATGCCAACTGGACGCACCTTGTTAAGTAACCTCAGCTCTGCATAAGGAATGCATTTCTAACGGCTATTTTTACTTACTTCTGCGTTATATTGTCGTGAAATAGCGGGCTATTCCTACAACAATATGCCTTGAATTAAATAAAAAGTAGCCAGTTAGAAAGTCACAGTTAGCTTAAGCATTTGATTTTATTGTTTTCGTGCTATTTCTTATACAAACCCGAGGTTAAGTATGATTTTAGCAAGGTACTACTTGTTTATAAGTGCTCGCCAGTATGGCGCAGTAAGTTATCTAATTGCTGAGTGAATTGTTCTAACTCTATTTTTGTCATTCCTGTCAAGGTAAACAGTTTTGCTGGAATAAGCTTGGCACTGTTTTTGATATTTTTTCCATGGGCAGTTAGCGTTATCATTACCGAACGTTCATCCTCACTACTGCGAATTCTTTTAATCAACGAGAGTTTCTCCATGCGTTTTAGTAAGGGTGAAAGCGTCCCCGAATCTAGCGTTAATAAATTTCCTATAGCCTTTACAGTGATCGGTTTGCTTTCTTGCCAAAGTACCAACATGACCAAGTATTGTGGATAGGTTAAACCGAGTTCCTCAAGTAAAGGCGCGTAGAGCTTAGTAATGGTTTTATTTAGCTTATAAATCCGAAAACATAATTGATTGTCTAACTGCAATTGCTCATTCATAACAGGTTGATAATATCCTTTTCTATTGCTTCAGGTTTGGTAACAGGGGCATAGCGTTTGAGCACCTTACCTTCTTTATTAACAAGAAACTTTGTGAAATTCCATTTAATACTTTTAGTACCAAGAATGCCTGGCGCTTGATTTTTTAAATAATCAAATAAAGGTGCAGCGTTCTCACCATTAACATCTACCTTTGCAAACAGGTCGAATGAAATATTAAAGTTTAGATCGCAAAAGGATTTAATTTCTTGATCACTCCCTTTTTCTTGCTGTTTAAATTGATTACATGGAAAAGCTAAGATTTCAAAGCCTTTATCTTGATAACGTTGGTAAAGCTTTTGCAATCCCTCATATTGGGGTGTAAATCCACATGCGCTAGCGGTGTTGACGATAAGTAGGGTTTTACCTTGGTAACTGGAAAAGTCGATGGTTTGACCTTTATAATCTTTAGCAGAAAATTGGTAGATATTATTTGACATCATAACCCTTATTAATAGATTGCGGTTAATTAAATAGTGCACAATATAGTCTATTTGAGATAAATGTGCAAATTAAAGGCGCTTAATATTACACTAGGTAAATAATTAACAGAGAGAACAGCGTTAGTATGAGTAAAGTTGCATTTATTGGGCTTGGTGTAATGGGGTATCCCATGGCAGGGCATTTAGCTAATAATGGTCACCAAGTCACAGTCTATAACCGGACTATTGAAAAAGCGTTAAGATGGAAGGATGAATACCAAGGAGATATCGCGAAAACGCCAAAGCAAGCCGTGTTAGGTTGTGACTATGTAATGGTTTGTGTCGGAAATGACGATGATGTACGAAGCGTCGTTTATGGTAGTGAGGGAATTTTATCTGCGATAGACTCCGGAGCGACTTTGATCGATCATACGACGGCGTCTGCTGATTTAGCCCGTGAATTAGCTTTAGCTTGTGCAAAACAACAAGTTGATTTTATTGATGCGCCGGTGTCAGGTGGGCAGGCTGGGGCAGAAAACGGTGTATTAACGATAATGTGCGGTGGCGAAGAAGAGGCTTTTGCCAAAGCAACGGCTGTAATGTCATCTTATGCAAAGTTTTGTCAACTGATGGGCTCGGCGGGTAGTGGTCAATTGGCTAAAATGGTAAATCAGATTTGTTTTACTAATGTCGTGCAAGGTTTAGCAGAAGGATTAAACTTTGCTCAGCGTGCTGGCTTGGATACGGATAAGCTACTAGAAACCATTTCTAAGGGAGCAGCAGGCTCTTGGCAAATGGATAATCGCGGTAAAACCATGTGCGCACGCGAATTTAACTTTGGCTTCGCGGTTGATTGGGTAAGAAAAGATTTAGCTATAGCCTTTGCCGAGGCTGAAAGAATAGGTGCTGATTTAACAATAACAAAATTGCTTGATGGTTATTATCAGGAAGTGCAAGCGATGGGAGGCAATCGCTGGGATACCTCAAGCCTCATCGCTCGGTTTAGTAAGCCTTAGGGGGGTTATTGAGTTACCAACCAATCAATAGCAGCGGCTTCATTTTCAAAGTTTTTTACTGGCAATGATTTTTGCGTAGAAATGGCCTCAATGAGGTCATTTTTATAACAATCTAGAGCAACTATTCTGGCGATGGTGAATTGTGACAGCAAAGGCGCTATTTTTTTCATTACTCTTAACACTTCACTGCCGCTGTAACACAGCTCTAGTTCAGTAAAACTGATTAAAAGTTTATTAATGTTGAGTGTATTAGCATATTGAGTAACATTATCATACATATCAATAATGCATGATGGTGTTGCTTTGCCAGACGCACACACATAGACATAGTTTTGCTGGTTTTCAGCAAAACACTGATAATTTAAGTTTTTTTTCATTTAGATGGGCACTACTACATATTAGATAACAAACTACGTGTCTTCCCATCCATAGGCTGACTTGTCAGACCAGTATATTAGCAAAAGCTAACCTAATCGCAAAACAGTTTTTTGTTTCTAGTTTGTATCTAGTTCATTAATGATTTATCGAGCATTGTTGTTTTTCTGTTAAAGAGAAAAATATCAATAATAAGAAAAATATTACAAGTATATTGTTTAGCGCTAGTGGTAGCGTAAGATTTTTTTGTAAGATCTGAGTTAATGGCTTGTAATCTATTTCTTGCTACGGTCTTAATCAGCCGTTAACATGTTGTCGCTTTTTTCCTAAGGAGGGTAATCTTCAATTACGTGCGTGTATTCCTCTTTAGTGTTTATTACATTTAAGAAGGATTCAACTTCACATGACGTGTTTTGATAAAAATATATTCTCACTAACCCTAATTTCAGCAGCGCTTATTGGGTGTGGTGGCAGTAATACCAACAGCCAACCTGATGTCGAACCACCAGTCGTCGTTCAAAATAGCGCACCTATCATAGAAGATTTTTCAGCCTATTTAGTTACTGAGCGTGACAGCTTAACGGTTATAGCTAGTGCGAGCGATAGTGACGGCACGATAGTTAGCTACTCATGGTCACAAACGGCTGGCACGAATGTCGAAAGCTTAACATTTGATGGTCAAACTTTATCGTTTAGTGCTCCCGCCATTTGGGAAACAGAAGACCTTACCTTTGAACTAACGGTAACCGATGACGATGAAGCCGTAACGCTTAAGTCATTCAATGTCACTGTTGAAGCATATGAAAACATTACTGAACAAACCTTTACAGATCCCGGTCTTCGTGAGTGTGTTGTTGGCTCTGTTGATGTAGACCTAGGACTTACAGCAATAGACTGTCAAAGGATCAAAATCGATTCACTAAACGACTTAAGACAATTCAATCAACTTGAGCGAATATCTATCGTAGACGCTGGCCTTAAAGATTTAGACTTCCTTAATGCGCCTTTTACTAAATTATCGCATGTTGATTTTTCAAATAATTATATTTCTGACCTTAGTCCATTATCAGAACATGACGGAATTGTTTCGCTTGAACTCGCAAATAATTCAGTTTGGGACATATCACCAATTGCAAGTTTAAACGATTTAGAAGTATTAGATTTAAGTAACAATGCTTTTTTTGAAACGGTTTTTGGTGACATTATAAAGTCATTGACTAAATTGAAAACTTTAAAGCTCAACTACTTAAGTAAGGGGATGTTTCAATATACCACTGTAGTGGTTGATATTGAAGCACTGGAAAACTTATCCAATCTAACTTATTTATCATTAAATGGAAATATAGCTGAAAATCTTCATAAGTTAGGAGGTCTTGAACAACTTAAACATTTGGAGGTTAGTGGACTATATTACAGTGCTTTAGATGGGCTAAACTTCCTATCTAAAATGAATGATTTGGAACATTTAGATGTATCTTTTACGGATGGTGTGACTGATTTAAGTGATTTATCATATTCTCCTAAATTGAAATCTCTTGATATACGAGATGTATCTGCCAGTGATTTTACCCCCCTTAAAAACCTTACTCAGCTTAAATCATTAAAAGTATCAGGTAATTATTTACCGATGGGAGTGAATGCAGAAAGTTTTTCCAACTTGGCAGAACTCGAAACTCTAGTGATTCGAGATGGTTTTTTAACAAATGCCTCTAAACTCAGCGAAATGACTAATCTTACTTATTTGTCAATGCAATACTTAGGACTGACGAATATTGACTTTGTTAGCAGTTTATTGGCATTGGAGTATCTTGATTTCACTGGTAACGATATTTCTAATCTTCAGAGTCTAGAGTCGCTTACTGAGCTTAACCATTTAAACTTAGAAGGTAATCATGTTACTAATATTGATAGCCTTGCAGAGTTAACTCAATTAAATTATTTGGATTTAAGTTGGAATTATATTACCGATGTTTCAGTGTTAGAAAGTTTAAAGAACCTTTATGACATAGACCTAGATGATAACTTTAACCTCAATTGTGAACAATTAGCGGCGCTCGGTGAAACATTAACTGCTACGAATATTAAAGGTCCAGATCATTGTAACTAAAGAATAGATCAGACTAAGTTACGAAAGCCCTCTAAGTTGAGGGCTTTCTTCGTCTTACTGATTGAATATTATCGTTGTATATAATGATAAAGTGCTTTCAATATCGCCATTTTATGAGCGTCACTTTCATGCTCGTGTGCGAGGTTTTCAAGTTTGAGCATAAACTCTTCCGCGCTCAGCTTGCCTTTTCCGCCATACATTACTGAATCTTTACACATTTGTGACCATTTCATTTGCTCTTCATTGGTTAATGTCCACGGATAATTACGAGCACGGTATAGAAATAGCATCGGTGCTAAGCGCTGATCTTGAAAAGTGAATGGATGAACCCCTAGTTGCTCTGGGGAGAGCTGATGAAGTATCTCCATTTGCGCTTTATCACCATGCGAGAAAAACTCGCCGCCATATAAACTATGTTCGGCAGACTCTTTTTCAAAGCTTTCATCTTTGGCATTGAATACGTCAACCAATTTTTCTCTCACCTCAAGATGCTGTTTGAGCTTGGCGAGGTTTGCTAAACAGGTTTCGCGTGGAATATTTAAGCGCTCGGCGTTTTCTGGCAATAATGTTTTTGCAGGAGATATCGCAGGGCACTTATTGGTATGAATAAGCTTGACTGGTATGGGTAATTCGCCTTCAGTTAAATCACTATAGCGGGTGTAGAGTCTCGTTTTAATTTGCTCTGCATCTAATTCAAATAAAGGCGTTGGATCTTGCGCTAAATCAACGGCGATAACCGCGTTTTTGTTGGTTGGATGATAAGACATTGGCGCAAACCAACTGGTGCAACCGTGGTTCGATGATATTTTACTTGAGGTATGCACAACTGGTGTCATGTTGTAAACATCAAGGAGCTCAGCGACTTTTCGTTTATCACGTAATGAAAATAAATAATGATAAAGTTTAGGCTGCTTTTCTTTAATAAGTTTTGCCATCGCAATGGTTGCATAAACATCACTCATCGCATCATGGGCAGCTTCATGACTAATACCGTTGGCCTTGGTTAATAATTCTAAACGAAAACTCACCACTTGCTCGCCATCACGTTCAACCATTGGCCATTCAATGCCTTCTGGCCTTAAGGCATAACACGCACGCACCATATCAATAATATCCCATCGGCTATTACCATTTTGCCACTCGCGTGCGTAAGGGTCGTAGAAGTTACGATATAAAAGATAACGGGTAACCTCGTCATCAAAGCGAATATTGTTGTATCCTGCAACACAAGTATTGGGCTGGCAAAATAACTGATGAATGCGCTTGGCAAATTCAGCTTCAGGTAACCCTTCTTTTAATGCTTTCTGCGGGGTAATCCCCGTGACAAGCGCAGCTTCAGGGTGGGGCAGGTAATCGGCTGGCGGTTGACAATAAAACATCTCTGGTTCGCCAACAATATTAAGATCTAAATCTGTACGAATACCAGCAAACTGTGAAGGTTTGTCGTATTTTGGAGAAACGCCCCAAGTTTCATAATCGTGCCAAAGGATAGTGGGCTGGTTATCTGTCATTTTTATTAACGCTTCGCTTTTTTAAATTCTATTAACTGCAGTTTACTACGCTATGCTGCGTTTTGTATTTACTACTTTAGGTGTTTACTGCTTTTTGTATTTACTACTTTAGGTGTTTACTGCTTTTGGGCTCTAAATATATCACCTTCGATATTTATTTGCTCGCTGATGATAAAGCCAGTATCAGCAATGTCATAGCCACAACTACAACTGACTTTATGGGTTTCAATGCTCGTTGTACCAGCGCCTTGTATTGGCTTTACTTCAATTTGATAATCATAAGGTACAGTGTTGCCAGAGCGTGCCGAGGTCATTACATACATCTTACTATCATGAACTTTAACATCTAAGTAAGGTTTGCCAATAAACGATTGAGTAGAGGTTATTGCCTGCTCTGGAAACTTGAGTACAGATTGCTGCGGTGTAAATGCTAGGTAAGCACTAGGTAATTGGTAAATTTGCGTATCAACGGGGTCGATCAGGTAGAGGTATTCCGTGTTTTTATGATCGGTCATTAGTACTTGCCAACGGCTATCAACTTCGATGTTGATTCGGTTGATGCGGTCAAAAACAAATCCTTTAACTACACCATCGATAGACTGTTTGATGTATATATAACGATCAGTTAACCAAGTTGCTGTTAAAGTTCGATGTGGGGTTTTAAAATCTGCCGAGTACTCGGTTAAATCCGCTAAACTTTCTTTTTTAAGTTGTTTGTTTAAGTTGATTAACCACAAATGACTTAAATTGCCTACCAGTAGCATTTCATCATTCGGTGAAAACGATAGCTGTTGGTAACTTTGTTTGTCGTTTAATTTAGTTAACGCGCGACTGTTTCCTTTTGATAAATCGCCATAGTAGATCTGATCTGGACCATTTCTTGTTGAAATAAAAGCGTAGTGCGATGATTTATGTGCAAGTGTCGGGGCCATCTCAAAAACGGTAGAGTTGTTTAACGTACTAACTTGATTAACATGCGCTAGCCAGCGGTTATTGTAGTCTTGATTACGCGTACTATACAGCAGTTCTTCAGTGCCTGAAATACGCGCTAGGTCTTGGCTAAAGTCAACGGTACTGTTTAAAATAGTTTGCTGACCTTCTCCTGAAAAATCACTCAATACTAAATGTGGGCTCGGTGTCGATTTTGCGAAAATAACCCGTTCACCATCTGCAGCCCAAATGGCATTTTTTAAATAAAATTGCACTTGTAACCCTCGTGATAACTGGTTAGTGATTAAATTTAGCGCATAAATTTGGCTGAATGAATGTTTGTTAATGCTTGTGATAAGCAGTTTGTCTTCATTTGGTGATAAATCAATCGCTCGGTTTCCTAATCCCGATACTTCCGGTTGGCTAATTAAGTTATGTTGCTTTTGCTGAGGTTGATATTGATAAACTCGCGTGAGGTGATCGCCATTAACTTTTGCCGTATAGAATAGCGATTGAGTCGACTTAGCCCATTCAATGTCAAATATGGTCATCGTTGAACAATCAAAAATGGGGTTAACTGCTTGCAGTTCTATCGTGTTGTTTTTATTTTTACTAAAACTGGCTTGCGCAACTTCACACTTTTCATTTTCTTGCGCGAGATACAATAGCGTAAATTCGTCAGGCGTTGCGTTTTCTGTTGCCAATTTGGGCGCTTGTAGTGCGATCAGTTTGGTGGTGTAGGGCGATAAACCATTAATCAAAGTTTCTTGTTGGTTCGCTAAATTCTTATGCCATAAGCTACGATGCCCCGTTACGCCATCTTCTCTCAAAAAGAATAAAGCGTTTTGATTGTCACTCATTAACGGTGACAGCTCCCATCCTGCGAGTTTAGTTAAAGCAACGCTCGTCATTGGTTTTGCTGTATTTTTACTAACATTATCAGTCGGTTTTTGTTTGGCTGAGAAACCACCCAGTGCCCAGATAAAACTGATGATTGCAACTAACACAATAAACACAATAGGCCAGTGGTTATTTGTTTCGACAGTTTCAATTTTATCTGAGGGTTTATTCGTATCGCCTAACTCAGTTTTTAGTTGAGTTTGTTGCTCCGCAGGTATGGTTTGCTCGAAGCTCACCGAAGCAATAAAACGATAACCACGTTTGGGAACCGTTTGAATAAATTGCGGCGCTTTAGAGTCATCGTTGAGTAGCTTACGCAAACTGGCAACCAGTTTATTAACCGCATTGTCGGTAACTAAAGAATTAGGCCAAATGGTATCTAATATTTGTTCACGGCTAATAATTTGATCAACGTGATGACAAAACAACAACAACAATTCGAGTAATTTTGGCTCAATCGCCACTTCTTGTTGATTAATGGTAAGCACTGATAATTTGGGGTGAATAACGATGTCGTTAATTCGTATTAAGCTCATGTCTGCAAATAAATAACCGCTAACTTGCTGACATCTTAACATTATTTATAAATAAGGAACGTATAATATCGACTATTTCATCGGTTACTTTATAAAGGTGGTGCACCTAACGTTCTGATTTTTATGGCTTTCATGGTTTTGTCACCTTTTTTCCTTACCTTGTCATTATTTTTCTATCCAACCAATTCACACTGCGCTTAGTTTTAATTACAGTCAGCACTAAGGATGTTAAATGGCGCTTAAATATAAACTCTCAATGCTTGCGTTAGTGTGCTCTAGCATAGCTCAAGCTAATACCATGATTATTGACGGTCAACTTAATGAAGCACAGTGGCAAAATGCCCAAGTGATCAATAACTTTGTTACCACCAAACCATACTCGCTAACAACGCCAGAATACCAAACAGAAGTGAGAGTACTAAGCAATGAGCAGGGCATTTATATCGGTATTAAAAACCAGCAACCCAAAGCAACGCAAATAAGTACGCGCACCAGTAAAGACGATTATCTTGATGCCGACTACAACAATATTATTGTCGATTTTGATAATAACGGCATTGGCGCTTATCAATTTACCATTGGTAACGGTGGCTCGATGATGGATGGTACATATCGAGACGAAAACAAATTTAGCAAAGAATGGGATGGGGTTTGGTATGCAAAAACATCTTCTGATGAACAGCATTGGTATGCTGAAGTATTAATACCTTGGGATATTGCCCCAATGGCTAAAACTGCCAACGTTAGCCGTAACCTTGGTCTTCAATTAGAACGTCATATAGCATCGTTACAAAAAACGTATGCCAATCAGCCAACCAGTGGTAATAGGCAGCGCTTTTTATCGGAGATTAAATCCTTTCAAATAAGCGATCATGCAGGCGATTCGTTACAAACCTTTGTTTCAGTGACTGCACGAAACGACAGAATAACCAGTGACAGTGAGGCAGATGCCAGTATTGATATTTTTTATAAACCCGATAGCAGTAAACAGCTAAGTTTAACCTTAAATCCAGACTTTGGTCATGTTGATAGTGATAACTTAGTGGTTAACTTTTCGCCTACTGAAACGTTTTTCTCAGAAAATCGTGCTTTTTTCACTGAAAATCAATCACTGTTTACCTTAAACGGTCAAGAGAGTTTACGATTAATACATACAAGGCGTATCGGCGCTAAGCCAGATGGAGGTGACGCCTTAGGTGCGGATATCAAAGGCGCGTTAAAATTTACCAGCGTTGATGATCAAATAAGTTACGGCGTTTTCTCAGCGATTGAAGATGATAGCGATCAGGCAAGCGGCCGTAATTTCTTTGCTGGCCGCATGATGCGTAAAACCGAGCGATATAATCTTGGCTATTTAGCAACACTAACCGAACGCGATACACTCAATCGACAAGCAGTAGTGCAAGCTGTTGATTATGGTTACTTTATTAACGATAACGTGTCAGTATCTGGTCAATATATCCATTCAAGTATCGACGAACAACACCAAAAATCGCAAGGTAGTGGTGGTTTTGTCAGTGTCAGTTATCAACCGTCTAATCAATGGCGACACTTTTTATCAGGTACATATTTTGATGAAGATCTGCAGGTTAACGATTTAGGCTTTTTACCGAGAAATAATATTCGCTCACTTGCTTATCAAAATATTTATAACCAGTATGAATTTAGTCAAGAGAGCTTATTTCAAGAACATAAAATCGTTACTGATGTTATTTATAAAGAAAACCAACAAGGCGTAAAGCTAGTGTCTTCATTGGCATTAACTGATATTTGGAAACTAAAAGATGCTAGCTGGTTTCAATGGCAGGTTAGCCTTAAAGATAGTGCATTTGATGACTTAATCACCCGAGGCAACCATGCCGTAGCGCTTAAACAAGGTAAAGCGCTTGATCTAATGTACTTTGGCAAAAATACCGGCAAGCTGCGTTATCATTTACATGCCACGTTATATGATCTGCCAGTAAAGGGGCAAGGTTATACCATGCATGCCCACCCAAGTTACTATTTCAGTGACGATTACGCACTTACCCTTGGGCTTTGGTATACTCAAAGCGATGACTGGTTACTGTGGCAACAAGGTAACGAACTTAATGGCTATCATCGCAAAGAGTTTCAAACCAATATTAATTTCAACGCTATTATCGATGAAAAACAAGAGTTTACTTTGAAGTTTCAATGGATTGGCTTATCCGCGAAAGGAGATAATAGCTATCAGGTTAATGCAAATGGAGAGCTTGCTCTGTTAAATGGGGATGTGAACGATTTTAGTATTTCAGATACCGCGATACAGCTGCGTTATCGCTACGAGATTGCGCCGCTGTCAAATGTTTATCTAGTTTATAGCCGAGGCGGTAGAGCGTTAATTGACAACAATGAATCGTTAAATGCACTGTTTAGCCCAGGCTGGGACAAACGCGATGGCGATAGTATTTCAATGAAAGTTCGCTATCAGTTTTGAATGATAAGTTAACCTCATGTTTGTAAAAGTAATCGCACGAAAACTGTAAAATCAAAGTCTTAAGCTCATAGTGACTTTTTAGCACGCTACTCTTTATTTAATTTAAGGCGTATTAATTAGGAATAGCCAGCTATTTCACGACAATATCACGCAGAAGTAAGTAAAAATAGGTGTTAGAAATGTATTCCTTATGCAGAGCTGAGGTCAAGTTAGTGCCTGTTGAACGTTCGCGGTTAAATGGTTTTCGTGTTTCTAAACCTTCTTCGGTGTAAGATTTTTAGATATTGAAATATCCATTGTCTCCAGTGCGTTGAAAACTTCATTTAAGTGATGGTGTAATTTTCGGGGCAAAGGTCACAATGATATTAAGATATAAATCGGTTTTAATACTACCAATTTAGATGGTTTTACATATTTTGGAGCCCTAAGGTTTCTTAATACAGCTAAAGAATATAATGTTGGTTATCTGCCATGGTGGCTGTTTTGTGTGTTGCTGAAATTATTGTTGGCTGATATTACCTTCAACTGCAGTTAATGTATTAACCGCCAAAGACGTTCATTTACTAAGGCAAATGCTTAATGAAACGGTAAAATGACTAGAATGGAAAAATAAAGAGCGGCAAATATGCCGCTAGAGAGCAGCTAGTAAAATTTAGGCGTTAATGTTGAGTTGTCATACTAGCCATAAACTACAACCTCATTGAATAACAAACACTTTCTAATTTCCATTGGTTATTTTTATAGCGTAGGGAAAACTTCTCTGCATCGCTTGGCGCAACTTCAAAACTGGCTAACCAAATATCAACATGGTTTGCAGAAACCTTATGCCAGCGTGATGCTTGAGCCACCGTCGCAAATGTTGAGGCAAAACTAATTTTTTTTACTAATTCATCACTGGATTCACACGACCAATCTCCCAATTTTTTTGTGCCTGAATAAAAACCACGATGACTTTTTATTGCATAAGGAAGATTGACCTTGCTTGAATAGCTATTTTGTTTTGCTTGGCAGATAACGTTAAAAAATGAATCAACCAATTGCTCGGAAGCAATAACCTTTTTAGTGTTAAGGTAGTTTTTAATGGTAGGGTAGAGCTCAGCTTTTTGCTCATTATGGCAAAAACTTCCTTTGGCGAGTAAGTCTTCGTTTAGCAAACTAAAATGTTTCAATTGCTTTTCGGTTAATAGAACCCCAATATCTTGTGCAACCTTAGCGTTATTTGTTGTTGATTTTACTTCTGGTGGCGGTGTTAAAGGTGGCTGATGTTTGACACGTTGTAAGACCAAATCACCTGTAGTAAAGCGTAGCGTATTGCTTTCCAATGAAAATTTACCCCAAGACTTTTCTTCTCCCATCAGCGAAACAGAGAGTTCGTTATGTTTAACCTGCCATGTACCATGTAAAGAAAATTTAGGAAGGTTGACATAAAGTTTGTTTTCTCTATCTAAGCACAATAATTCAGCATTAGCTTTACTTTGATTTTGCCAGCAGCCAACAAGGTTATCTACTTCAAAAGCGTTTGTGTTGAGGCTACTTAGGGTAATAGCTAAGCCAGTTATCCAGCGTATTTTTTTCATATTCTTTCCTTGAGTTTAAAAGTATTTACAGTGGTTAAAATTGACAATATTGTTTGATTAAAAATTGTTTAGTCGAGTGCGGAATGAATGGCCTTAGTGCCAGCAGCAGTTGGCTTAGCCGGTTTAACCATCAGAGGGTTAAATGCCCGTCTAAATCGGCAAATGTTAATTTAAACTGCCCTGAGCGCTCTATTGTAAACACCGCTTCTGCCCATACCTTGTCCGATTTAGCTTGCGCTAAGCTGAAAAGCTGTTGAAAAACCCGTTCGGCAAATGGCGAGACGGTTACGGCAATATCTTTAACTTTGCTTCCTGTTTCAGGGTGATATTCACGGGTATAAAAGCCACTGCATATAAAACTCTGTTTTTCAGCGCTTTGTGAGCCAATATGAGCATTTGTACAGGTGAGCGTAAGCGTGGCTGATAGCCATGGTTCGTTAATTGAGTGATATAAGAATTGCCCTAGCTGACGAGACAACTCCCGCTCAGTCATTTCTTGTATCGCTGAAATATCCATACACATCCTTTTGTGCTGTCGTCCATCAACATAGGAGGGGAATCTACCTTATTTAATCTTAATTAAAAAGAAAGCGAACGGTATTGATTAAGGAGATTAATCGTTAATTTATCAATATTTCTTTACACCTCTAGGGCTATGCAGGTAATTAGTTATAGCATCCTTGCTTACGTGTTAAAAAGTTAACTCATTATTACATAGGCTATCAATGCAAACAGTGGAGACATGAATAACAGAAAAGCGGTTATATTGATAGGGAGATTTAGTTTAATTACTAACCGTATATAATCTTCACGTTCTAGCTCATCAACCTCGTCATCACTCATACTAGTTGAGCGTACTGAAAAAGCACTTATAAAAATGCCGCTTCCCATTGCTATTAAACACAATGCTACAGGAATAAGTTCTTTCCCCTTAATTGTATGGCCTGTTCTTTCTGTTTTTGAGGGTAAATAAATCTCTCCAGTGTGTAATCCAATAAAGGCGTATAAAATAAATAGAAGACCAAACCATATTAGAAATTTTTCAGGCTTAGTATTTTTTAAATTTTCACTATTTCTATATATTTCCATCGTCAATTGGTTTGAATCAACTACGCCCCCATGTTTAATCTTAATATCAAGGATTGTGCCCGTATACTCGGATCTTATATCTAAGATACCTTGCACTGTTTCAACATTGAATAGTAAATCCCCTTTTTTAACTTCTTCGCCTTTATGCACATAAATCATATTTATTTTCTTTGAATCTTGATCATAAAAAGTAGGCGCTAATACTTCCATATTGTAATACCTTTATAAATTTGCTTAATGATTAAATATAAAATCATCCTTTCCAAGTTGTTAAAGAGCGAAGGTAATACAAATTACCGAATATTTTATTGATTAAGAAAAATCTGGCCTTAATTGCTCACGCATTTCTTTTATTTTGGCGGGCTTAATTGTCCAGCGATTTGGGTTGTCAAACTCAAAGTCTATTTTGATACGTCCGGTTGATTTTTCCATTTGGATTAAGAGTTGTTTAAATTTATGGCCAGTTTGTTCATAGATCATTTTTCTAAGGTCTTTTATTTTGTCGCTTAAAAGCATTGGCTCTTCTTTGATTCTTGCCGTTGCGGTTCTAATATTATCTTCGTGATATAAGAAGCCTGAGTTTGCGAGATGACCATCTGCGACGTCAAAAACAAAAGTTAAAGCCTCCCAGTTGTTCTCAATGACTTTTTTACAACGCAGAGTTAATTCGCCTAATTCTAAAATATACTTATCATCAATATTCATTTTTTTACCTATATGCTTTCATGTCCTTTCTTCGGACTCTATCAAAACCTTCTCCAGATCTATTGTTAAACTCATGATCCCGTTCGAAGACAACATCGCCAGTGTTTGGGTATATGACTTCATATTCAGAAATAATATCCGTCGGTCTCTCAGAGCCTGGAGGATGAAGCTCAACTTTCAACTTGATCTCAAACCCTTCGTCAATCCAATCAGCCCATTCATTTTCCATTTTCTTGTCAGCACTGCGGTTTAAATTCGCATTTTGTGGGAAAAGGTTTTTAAACCTAGGTCAGACATAAAGCGATGTCCGATAATATGTCCCCCATCATCATCGGCTAAGCGTGCTAAGCCGCAACGGTTTGTTGCAAATTCTTCTCTTCGTTTGAATGCTTTTCATTGTACGTATTATCAAGGGAGCTCTGGCTTGGAGGATTTTTTGAGAAGGGTGCGCTTTAATGTACCCCACTTAGTTCAAGGTTTAACTCAAGCTAAGTGGGGTAGTTTTGGCATCCGTTCCAAATTGTTAAAGAGCAATCAAACGCTTGTGATTAGTTAATGGGTTGACCATTCGCCAGGCATTTCCAATCTTCTGCTGGTGGAAGAGGTTGAAAATTGTCAAAGGACGTTCTTAAAGCGTCCCGTTTTCATATTTATTCGCAAGCTCTTTCCATAACTCCAGTAACCCACCTTGAAATAAAAAGCTATCTGAAAAACTAATTGTTTGATAAGAGTTACTGATTGGCGCATGATCTTTTCTTTGTAGGTTCGTTATATCATAGCCACCATCTCGGCGTGCATTTCCTGCATCCACTAACCGGCCTAAAATTAAGTTTTCCCCAGCGATGGGGTCTTTGTCGGTGGCAATTTTATTAGGCGGAAGGCCACCTTGGCTGGAGGGTTTTATAAAAAATTCGAGCTTATTAACGAACCACGGTAATATTGCTAATGGAGCATCAAACTGGTCTGTCGTTAAATAAGGTGCTTTGTTTTTTGGGGTGATTATCCAATGATGTACAATGGATAAGTGTTCACCTTGTTGAAAAAATGAATAGATTTCATCTGGATAATTTAATTTATCATTAATTTCAGCGATTTTTAATATGCCATCAGGCGGGCAGTTTGGATCAGTAATTTCAATTAACGCGGGTAGGTATTGTGAACTCATGGTTTCTTTTTCAACTACAAAATACCCTTTTGATACTTTTCAGCTAAATCTTTCCAAAACTCTAATAAGCCACCATCGTACATAAATGGATCTGGGAAATCAAAGCCTTGATAGCTGCAACTATCAGCTGTTTTACCATAATCAATACGGCTTAGGTTTTCTAATATATAGCCTCCATGGTCTGGGCCTCCGACACAAACGCCACGAGTAAACAATAATGTTTCTCCTTCAACCTCTGCTTTATTAGATATTTTGCCTTCTTTTAACCCTCCTTGGTTTGGTGGGGTGGAAAATATGCCTAATTGCTGCATTACCCATGGTAAAACGGCCAATGGAAAACAGGCTTGATACTTTAAATACTTAGTGTGTTTAGTAACAGGGTGAGTCCAATCATTGCCCATGAATATGACAAGTAAATTCTCAAACATTAAAAATATATAATCATTGTTAGGTTTATTTGGATTTTTTAGTTCGCCAAGTCGTTTGAATTCGTTTGGTATTGAACTAGGGTGAGCTATTCTAGGAGGAGTGAGCATCTTATTTTCCTATCAGTTTTAAATCAGTAACAATGGTAATAGCATCACTGTCTCGGAGTTCTGCTATCGTTTGCGGTTTTCTCTCAAGGGTAAAGATTTCAACCACACCAATTTTCTGTTTATTTGGTAGATTGTTTTGGGTCACACCTGTTCCTAAAAAATCTTCATTACTGCCTAGCTTATTGTGGAGTTCTAGACGGCTTTTAAAGTGTTCTACTTTTTCGTCTTTTTCTAATAAGACTTCACCAAACTGCTCCATACCTTGTTTATCCCAAATATCTATTTCGCTTTTTTCAGCTTGCCTATATAAGTTTTGGTAAGTAGCTTGATATTCATGAGTGAATACAGAGTCAACCACTTTGGCATCAATAGTGTCTAACTCTTCTTTTGCAAAGTTACCAAGCTCTTTAAATGTAGGTGTAATAGATTTAGCTCCAGATGTTTGAGCGGCTTTGTGAGAATCTATTAATATCATGGTATACGTTTTTTTAGGATTATAAGTTAACCCTAAAATTTCGGCTATAAGTTTTGGATCTGTATCTGCCGATTCTATTTGATCGAATGTTGTCGACCAGTATTTGATCCCCGTTCCATTTTTGCCTTCAAAGTTGCCTCCTAACTTTCCACTCAATGGAGATTTTGGTGTCTCTCGATCTTGTAGGTACCTTTCTTCCATAAAGCGTACATGAAAACGTTCATTAGCGACTTTACCTGCTTGAGCCATAGCAAGTAGTTCATCATCTGAATATTTTGAGCGATAGCCGTGTTTTTTAATACTTTGACGCGCTATTTTAAGGCGATTAAACGCATCAGTTAACGACACAGGTGGTGGAAATTTCTTGAATTTAGGCGCCTCTAATGTCACTTGTGGCTCGGGCGCTTTAGTGGTTAAGGCGTTCTCGCCCTCAACTAACGCTTTGCTTTTTTGCTGGTTTAGTTGCTTACGCTTGAGTATGTCAGCAATATCAAGCAGTGATTGGTTGGCTTTTACAACATATTTTGATTTAGAGGCGGCGGAAACCGCAGCGCCAGCACCTGCGGTCAGTACTGCAAGCAATATTTCGAATAAGAAAATGCCCCCTATACGGTGTTTGTCGACAATCGAATGTGCATCTACATAGTTTTCTGGAAAACTCACTAGCATTTCGCGGGTAGGCTCATCGGTGATGACAATAACCAATAAGTCAAAGGCGTCACTTAATTGCTGAAAGCTTTTTTCACTGGCAGATAATAGGGTTTCTAATTGAACTTTAATCCGGTAAATATCAGCTCGTTGTAAGGCGCTAAACAGGTGTTGAGCGGCTGTAAAGGCATTATAATGTAGCTCAAGTGATAAGGCAGCTAAATCCGTCAACCCAGAGATTAACGTTTCACCGCCTTGATAAACCCCTGTCATTACCGCGCCAGAGCGTATTGCCCATTGTTCAAAAAAGCTGGCTTGCTCAAACAAGGCATCTTGAAGCGCTGCTTTGGCTTTAACTTCGCTTATCATGCCTGATAGTGCTTGGTTTAACGATGCTCTAAGGGCGATGAGCTTTTGCTCATCTTCCAAGGTGGCGCAGTTGAAGGTGACTTGGCAAGCGCCAGTGGCTAACTCTGCAACGGTGGCTTGTCCATTGGCTAATTCTCCGGTATGCACTTGCCCGTGTGCGTCGATTACCTGATATTCAATGGTTTCTTTAGCTTGTTCACTGTCAAGCTCATAAGTAAGGTTTAAAATTGAAGTAGGCGCTCCAACCTCAGCAGGCTCGTTTTCTTGAGCTTTTCTTGGCTTACCGTCCAGCACCTTCATTTGTGGAAACGGCAACGGGGTAATTCTGGCAATATTGGGGGCACTTTTTTGCCCGGGTTTGGCGGATTCTTTTTGAGGAGGGTGCGCTTTAATGTCCCCACTTAGCTCAAGCGTTAACTCAAGCTAAGCGGGGTAGTTTTGGCATCCTTTCCAAATTGTTAAAGAGCGAAAATGCTAGAAATTAGCTAAATGCTTTTTTAAACAAAGCATCCTTATCAAGAACTTCAATTTGACCAAATTGAGCTAATAACGATAGATGCACAAAAATATTGACCTTTTCAACATTCTCTAACTTAGCATCGCCACCAGCAATTAAACTCGGTACAAAACCAAACATTTCATCAGCTTTTAACGCTCCTAAGTGTCTAACGCACTGGTCAAATAATGGGTTACCATCTTCATCATCGATATCTTGAGAGGTTGGCCTAGCGCCACCAAAGAACCTTTCAATTGCTAAATTATGTTTTGAACGAGGTGTATTTTTCTTTTCGATAATCCAACCTTGTGACGCGGTAATTTGATAGCTATAGCCTGTTTCTTCACCCCAAAGAAATAAGTCACCAAAGGCATTGCGTGCAAATACATGATACACATCATTATCAGGAATATTTGTTGGCTCTAGCCATTCGTCCAAGACCTCTTCGTATTCTTCAGGGTTTACTATCCAAAATAATCCATCAGAAAAACCACAAAATCCATATTCTTGCCAGTATTCTAATAAGCGCGAGGGGAGTTTACCTGTGTACTTGTTAATGGTCTCGGTGCTACAAGGGGCTTGCTCAATTGGAGTATCAAATTTTTTTAAAAAGTATTTAAAGCCTTCATCTAACTCAAATGGAGTGCTCATATATATTTACCTTATTTACATCGTGTAAGTTCTACATTCATTTGTGCATTTGGGCCAAATTCAGCCAAAGCCTTCTCTGCCGCTTCATCCATACTGGCTACTCTGCCTGCTTTTGACCACTGTGAGCCAAGCGACGAGTTTACATTGGTGTTGCCTAAACGGTTTATTTTATCATCACCACCTGCGATCATATCAGGATCGTGCAGTGCTGCTAGCTCTTCTAATGTTTTTTTAGTATTTGAGATTGCGAGTTCTTCTGCCTTTTCAAAGGATATTCCTTTATCAAGGTAATTATCAAATAAAGATTCATAAATCTCGTCCTCATATTTTTTTCTAGCTACATTTTGCGCTGCACTTCCTTTTGTTAAAATTCTACGTGCTTTTTTATGACCGTGCTCATCAATTAAGTCTTTGAGAGCTTGTCTATTTTGTAAATATTTACCAACGGTCATTTTATTAATGCCGTCTTGCTGGTCTTTAAGTTGGCGGTAGAACTCTTTTTCGAGTTTTTGTTTATTACCAGAAAAACGTTTGGCTTTGAGTAACGCTTCACCCGGTGTAAAGCAGGGTGGGGTGTGCTTTTTCATCGGAACTGGTTTTGTTTTCGCCCCTTTTAACTTATTCCCTTTAGGTGGTTCGAGTTCATCTGTCTTAATTTTTTTCACCGAACCCGCTGAGCCCGTGTGTGGGGCTTCACCGTGATAGGCTTTTAAGGCGTTTTTTACTTTATCTTCGATTAACTGCGTTGCATCCTTAATCCCTTGGTCAACTTTGGGTAAAATTTCAGTCAGATTATGACTATGCTTGCGCAGGCTTTCTAAGGCAGCGGCAGACAATAACCATGAATAATTGGCGATAATACTGTTTAAAGCATCACGAATCGCGAAAACTTTTTCTTTAATTAACTCACTGCCTTGTTTGCCTAGGGCTTGCCAATTAATGTTTTCAATGTACTTAATTGGGTCGCCTTTACCCGCTTTACGCAAGGTGGCAGCGGCGAGTGATATGGCACCTTTGGGGTTATCAATAATGACTTTTCCAACCCCTTTAACCGCTGAGCCAAATAGCGGTACAAAACCTATCCCGGTTAAGGTTAGCGCAATCCAACCGTCAGTGTCGTTGGCTTCATTATCATCACTAAGCAGCATGACATTAGCACAGACATCGCGACAATCCATCAGTTGGTCAATCACCGGTATCATTGAAATCACCGTACCGACAACAATTTGTGAAGTACTCGGGTTTTGGTTGAAATCACCTTGTAAGGTGCCCCATAACCAATCACCCGCGCTGTCTGCCATTTTACTGGCTTGATTGAGCAAGGAGAGGTCGTTATTTTCAACCATTTTTACCGCGCTTTCTGGGGTGATT
This sequence comes from Thalassotalea ganghwensis, assembly GCF_053485795.1. Taxonomy (NCBI): domain Bacteria; kingdom Pseudomonadati; phylum Pseudomonadota; class Gammaproteobacteria; order Alteromonadales; family Colwelliaceae; genus Thalassotalea; species Thalassotalea ganghwensis. The sequence goes on along the minus strand of NZ_JBQRUM010000004.1, from coordinate 162,469 downwards.
TTGCCATACAAGGGGTTAGCGGTGGTGTTATCTTGAGGTTGATACTCTCGGGTATCTTCACCCAGTACCACGCGATACGCTCCTTGCGGTACACCCGCTATTTCAGCTTGACCTTGCGCATCAAGTGCACCTTCAATGACGGTGCCGTCGTTTAAGGTGATTTTATACGGGGCATGTTGTACTGGCTCACCGTCTTGATAAGTGTAATTGAGCTTAATTGCGGGGGCGACTTGCTCGGCTTCAGCGCTTTCTCTTGGCTTACCGTCCAGCACCTTCATTTGTGGAAACGGCAACGGGGTAATTCTGGCAATATTGGGGGCACTTTTTTGCCCGGGTTTGGCAGATTTTTTTGGCGCTTTAATGTCGTAACTGACGGGGCCATCAAAGGTGATCATTTGTCCTTTTAGGGTTAACACATCGCTGCCGAGCAGTTCAATATCGCCTTGTTGGTTTAGGGTAATAGCGCCTTTTTCACTGTAAAGGGTGATGTTGCCATGACCATTGCCTTTAATGGCGATATTACCGCTGGCATTGCTAATAACGCTGCCTTTAGGGACATTTATGGTAAAGTTACCTTGCTCGCTATTGGCGATAATGTCGCTATTAGCACGGGTTTTTAAGGTACGACCGGTGAGCAAGGTTGTGCTTTTGTCGCTGTGCAAACTCAGTGCTTGTGCGTTTATTTTACTGGCATTGGCGCTGTGAAGGTTAACGTTTTGCTTGCTAGCGGCGATGGTAAGATTTTTAGCGGTATCTAAACGATGGTTCGCTGCGCTATTGAGGGCAACGAAGCCATCGTGCGATTGCAATGTGGTGTTTATCTCACCTTGTACGGCAATGGTGCCTAACGTTGATAGCCATTTTAAATAGGGTAGCCCCGGTCGCGGCGTCGCCATTTCAAGGTAATGGGCACTGCCTAAGGTTTGTAAAATAATTCTGGGTAAGTAGAGATCGTCGTCAAAAATCAGTTCATTGCCTTGACGAGACAGCAGGCGATTTTGCTGATGATTTTTACTGGTCACCACGGGCGGTTGTTCGGTGTTTGGGTCAAAGCCAACGATATACGCTTGCGAGGGGTCGTTGTTTAAACAACCTATCATTACCTGCGCATCTTTGGTTAACGGGAAATGCCAACCGGTGGCTTGTGGTTGGTGAGCACAGGCGTAGTTCACCAGTTTTCTAAGCGGTGCTGAGTTAACCAAATGGCCATTGGGTTGTTGATCAAAGTTTACTTTGACTTGATACAAGCCGTTATCGTCGATGGTTGGCTCGTTTGATAAGCTTTCTACTTTGGCGGCGAACATCATCGGCAGCGGTGGAAACTCGGTTAACGGCAGCTTAAAGGGCTGGGTGCGCAAAATGGCGGTTACTTCACAACGATATTGGCTTAGCCCGTCTTGACAGCTTTCATCGGAAGGTTGCTGACAATGGTGTTTAACTTGTATACATAAGTAGTCACCACTGAGTTTTAAACCACTTTCGTCAAATAACGAAAATGAGCATCCAGCAAACATTTCGGGCACATTACCCGTTAGGGTAAATACCTGCTGATGGCTGTTTAATGCTAATGATTGAACTTGGCTAAAGTGCTGGGCTTGTGCGCTATTTTGTCCGACAGGCTCAAAGAAGTTGTGATCCGTTAATTCATCTCCTTCAAAGCGATGGTTAGCCACTGGCGTACTGGCGAGTCCTTGAGGCAATACTTGTTGCTGCTGACATTGGCTAAAGCCGACAAAACCGTCGCTAAGCGTTGTGGTGTCTTGGCCTTGCTGTACTGACCGTGCAAAACCAAGCGAGGGATTAACGTTAATTAAGCCTCGGTGCAAATAAGGGGTGTTGATATTGGCATCAGTAAGCACAATGCAGGTGTCGTTGTCTTGACTGATAAAATAGTAAAACAGCCCATATTGACGCAATAAACGTTGCAAAAACGCATAATTATCTTCCATCGCCTGCACACACTGGTTAAGTGTTGGTAACGGAGAGGCGGTTTCAAAGATAATTTGTCCGTGATGATAACCTGCGTCGATTAACAGGGCAGTAAAAATATCGCCTAACGAGGTATCAATAAACAATCGAGAATGGCTGGCGTGTTTTAATAAACGCAAGCGACTACCTACCGTAAGGTGGTAGCGTTTGGTGGCGGTGGCATCGTGATAATCGCTGGCAGTCACCTTGGCACCAACGACACCTTTATCTTCAATAGCGAGCAGGGTAACACTTTGCTTTTGTTGCTGACCATCTTCGGCAATGAAGGTGAGGGTGATCGTGTGCCCAAGCTTTTGCTCAAGTGGCACAATATTGAGCGTGTCGATACTTACCAACAACTCTATATCTTCACTGAGGGTGTCAGTACCTGCTAAGTAGTTGGCTTGATACTCGGTATTTGCACTGGCAACGATTAAGCGCGCTTTTGACACGTCGTTATCCTTAACGAAAGTTGGTTAATACATTAACGCTGGCATGTTAACCAAATGCTGCTTTGGTGCAATCGCTTTTGCTATGGCAATTTTGCATAACAGTTATGCAAATGTATAAACAAGGTAAAAAAGGTTAGTTATAACATAATCTTATGTAAAAAATTTGTAAGTTTTTGTGATTGTATACGATTTTTACACTTTACTATCGTGCTCAGCGCTTTAACATTGCCGCGTATATCAAGAGATTACTTTTGAACCGTTAAATAGGATCTGTTGATCTTTGTTTAAAACTCATGCTGAGTAAAAAACAAATAAAAATCAACAGGCCCTAGGTTAGGGATAACTGACTTAACAGCTTAACGAAACCAGTGTAAACAAAGGGCTGTATGCCGTTTGGGTATTTAGCGTTTTTAAGCTGTGAAAGAGCACACTAACGTTTTGGGAGTTGCAACCAATGGAATTTGCTAAAAACGTTTTGGGTAACGATGAAACTCAATACGCGATAAAAGCCGTTAAAGCTGGCACTACTCACGCAAGCGCTAGGCAGCAGCAAGGTCATAATGCCAAGGTTAGCTTAATTGACCAGCAACCCAGCGCAGATAACCACAGCGATGTTGCAAGTCAGACACGAACAGTGCTAAAGGAAATTGGTTATAAACAGGCGCTACTAAGTGCGGTGTGGTCACAAAGTCGATTGGTGGCGTCATTACTTGACCAAACCGGCTTGGCTTATCACCGAGTACTAGACGAAGACGCGCTGGCGTTATTTTTACAGTTCATTCAGACGGAGTTGGATGTGTTGCTGTGGCAAGATGATATTCAATTAGTGCCACTGAATCGCCTTAATGAAAACCTTCTGGCGATTTACTCTCATTTGATCATGTCGATGGACGCTATTGTGTTAGAGGCGTTTAAACAACAACAAGCCCATAAACAAAACCATAGTATTGTTGATCGAGCGCTCGGACGACACCATCAGTGGCAACAATGCGCTAAAACACGGTTTGAACAAGTGGTGTGTACGGTATTAGAGCAAAGCTTACCACAAGCAAAAATTAACCCTGCTTGTCGTTCAGATAAAACAGAACGAGAAAACCATAACCTAGAAAACAATAACCTAGAAAACAATAACCTAGAAAAACATAACCTAGATAAACAAAACAATGCTGATAAGCAAAAGGTATAGAAAAAATGAAGTTAGTAAAATTTTTTAGTGTGATCGTGTTAACCAGTGTCTTAGCGGCATGTACGTCTACGCAAGTTAAATTAGATGTGGTAGCCACCGATAACTTAAACCTTAACCAGTTTGATGAGGCCTTGCCTGTGGTACTGCGTATTTATCAGTTGTCTGATATTCAAGGGTTTAACTCGGCAACATTTGAACAACTATGGAAGTCTGATAAGTCGGTGTTGGCCAATTCGTTGATCACCGTTGAAGAGCGTACGGTTAATCCTTCTGATCGCTTAACCATTGCCTTTGAACAAGCTGAAGAAGCAAAATATGTTGCGGTTTTTGCCTTATTTAGAGATAGATCTGCCGACAAATGGCGGGTATTTCATGAGTTAGATTCTGGTACTGTGCAATTATCAACATCACTGGATGTCATGCTGACCAGTAACTCTGTGTCGTTACCAAATAAAGAAGTTATTCAATAAATGTCAGGCGTCGTTGGTAAAAAACCGGTATGGGCTGAAGGGGTGTTGCTGGGTCAGCAGCACTTTCAGGTGTTTGATCAGTACCAGGAATATATGCAGGCTAAGCGGCAGTTTGCCCATTCAAGTCTCGCGTATGGCTTTAAAAGCATTAGTATTGACCACAGCGCTTTAGCGCGTGGTGAGTTAACGGTGTTAAAGCTTGATTTTGTTTTAGCGTCTGGGCGTTACATTGAATATAGCCGCACGATTGACAATGAATTGTCGCTTACCCTCAATCAAGAGCTTGAAACCATGATGGTTTATGTCGGGATTGCCTCTAATGACACCACATCGGGCATTAGTGGCTACGATAATAGTGGCCAATTGAGTGCTTTTCGTGCCCATTATGCTGAGGTCAATGACGTGCATGATGCCTCGCGCAGCCGAGAAGTGATGGTGGCAGAGCCCAATTTGGCATTATTTACCGATAATGAAACCACCAACTATTTTGATGTGTTACCGCTGTTTCGGTTAGTGCGTGGTGAAGAAGGTCAGTTCGTGGTTGACGAGCGCTTTATTCCGCCATTAATAGATATTAGTGCTTCTCCTTATTTAACATCATTGCTATCACGCACCAATAATTTGGTCAATGCTAAAGCGAATGTATTGATTAAACGTCGACAATCGTTAGGCAGTGTCACCGATTTTGGCCCAAATGAACTCAATAGCTTTTTACTGTTAAGTGGGTTGCTGCCGAGCGCAAAAATGCTAACCCATTTAAAGCAATTATTGCATGTTCATCCAGAACGTTTGTATTGCGAATTTAGTACCTTGATCAGCAAAATTTCGTTGTTTGAAAACAGCCAGCTAATTGAACAATTACCGCCTTATCATCACAACCAATTGAGCGATGTATTTACGCGCTTTGATACCTTGGTTTCGCAATTGTTAGATGAAGTCGTGCCGAAAAAAATGTCAGGGCTTAAATTGGTGAAAAAATCACAGGCGTTATATCAGGTTGATACCATTGACTCTGATCAGCTCGCTCAAAACGATTTTTATTTAGCGGTGTATTATGATGCACCCGATAATCAATGGATAGATAACTTTGCTGACCAAGTAAAAGTAGGCTCAGTGGAAAACATTGAAACGATTGTTGCCTCTGCGCTCAATGGGGTTGCGGTAACGCATTGTCAGCGCACACCCAATAAACTGGCGGTGAAAAGTGGCTATGAATACTTTCGCTTAGAGCCTTATGGCGCGGTGTGGCAACAAATCATTGAAGAACAAAGTATTGCGGTGTTTGTACCGTATTTATTGCAAAGCGCTAATGTTGAAATTGTTAGCATTACTAAACAGTAACCTTAGCCAACTCGTGTAGAAGAGAGCCAATGGACACTACGGAAAAAACACCTGATTTATTACGATGTATCGCCCCGGTGGTCAATGCATTAATGCCGTTAAAGTTACATCAGGAAGCGGGCAAGTTACCACAAAACTTTCGAGAGCAGATCATTGACTGTTTCGATCAGTTTGAAAAGCATTGTTATGAAAATCAAATCACGACTTCGCAAATGCAAGAGGCAAAATTTGCTTTAACCGCAACGTGTGACGAGTTAGTGATGAGCTCTGGCGCAGCGTTTCGTATGGAATGGATGAGCCGTCCTCTGCAATTAGAGTTTTATGGCAATAATCGCGCCGGTGAAGAGTTTTTTGAGCGCATGGACAAGTTACGCATGGGCGGTGAAGACAAGCTAAAAGTACTTGAGGTTTACTATTTGTGTTTACAGATTGGCTTTGAAGGTGCTTATAAAATCAAAGGCTTAGAACAGCTAAAAGCGCTTATCGTCGACATTAGAGCTCAAATTGAAGACGCCAGTGGTATCGCCAATACCGTGTTGTCTGATAATGGTGTGCCAGAAGAAGGCTTTGTTATGAAAGTTGGGCGCAACCTGCCTTATTGGGTCATTTTTAGTATTGGTGTGTGTTTGATCATGCTGTTATTCATGGGCTTTCATTATGTGATCAGCAGTAATGCCAAAGAAAGCAACCAGCAAATGGAAAAGCAGTTAGCGGTGCTTACGCAGTTAAATCAAACGCAGCTACCACACAATCGGTTGAATCCTAAACCACTAGCTCAACAGCCATTAGGTCAATCAGCGTCTACTACAGCGCAGCAACAGGGAGAGAGTAACTAACATGGCAGGACGTGCAAATACCAGTGGCCTTGTTCATTTTCTTTTAGGCATGGCCTCATCGCGTGCATCAGGGCAAGTCGTTGGTTTAATTGCGGTATTAACCATAGTGTGGTTTGCCGGGCATTTGGTGGGCTTAGATAGCGCAGACAAAAAACTTATTGCTATGCTTGCGGTTTTTGGGGCATTTGTGACTTATTTGATCGCCCGTTGGTTATGGACAAAACGTTCAGGTGATAAGTTAGTTGCAGAGCTTGCTCATCACAATGCAGGCTCAGAAGCTGAAATAGAAGAAATTCAGCAGAAGATGACGCAAGTGTTGCAGTCGTTGAAAGGCTCGCACTTGGGGGCTGGACACCGTGGTAACGCGGCACTTTATGCCTTGCCGTGGTACATGATCATCGGTCCATCGGCAACGGGTAAAAGTACCTTATTTGCTAACTCTGGTTTGCATTTTCCTTACGCTGATTCCAATCAACTGCATGTGCAGGGCTTTGGTGGCACGCGAAATTGCGATTGGTGGTTTTCTGATCAAGCGGTATTAATTGATACCGCAGGGCGCTATACCACCGAGTCTTCTGATAACCAAGAATGGTTGTCATTTTTGGGATTACTTAAGAAACACCGCCCTAAGCTGCCGATCAATGGCGTGATTGTTGCGATCAGTGTTGCCGATATCTTAACCAGTGACAGTGAAGGAATACGCCATCATGTTAAAGTGGTACGTGAACGTATTCAAGAGCTAATTAATGAGTTAGGGGTGATTTTTCCAGTTCATATTACCTTTACCAAAACGGATTTGATCAGCGGTTTTGAACCATTTTTTGCCGATTTGACCGAAAAAGAACGTGAACAAGTTTGGGGTACCTATTTGCTTGATGAAAGTGAAGATCAAAGCAAAGATCCCGCAGAGTTGTTTGAATTGCGCATGGAAGCGCTTTTCGAACGCCTATGTGAACAGCGTTTAAGTAAGCTGGCACGTGAGCGTAATACCCATCGTAAGGCACTTATTTTTGATTTCCCCAATCAATTTAAGTCCGCGTCGATAAAACTGACTGAGTTTATTAACTTATTATTTAAAGATAACCCGTATCAAGAAGTACCTTGGTTTGCAGGGGTTTACTTTACCTCTGGCACGCAAGAAGGCACGCCGGTAGAGCGCATTATTTCTGGGGCAAGAGAGCAGTTTTGTGCGGTTGCGATAGAGCAAACCCAAGAAACCATTACCAAAAGTTACTTTATTAATCGCTTCTTTAACGATGTGGTGTTTAAGCTACAAGACTTAACTCGTGGAAATCGTCGAGAACGTAAAATTTCACGTTGGTTAAAAGGCTTGTCGGTATCAGCAACCTTAGCCAGTATCGCAGGCGCTGTGGCGTTATTGACCACCTCGTACACCATGAATGCATTATTGGTGGCCAACGGTGAAGAAAAAATCAACCAATTAGTCGAAAAAGTGGTCAATCACGCTGGGCCAAGCGACCATGTACAGGCGTTTATTGAATTGTATGATCACTACGCTACCTTGCAAGGTTATGAAGCAGAACTACCTTGGCGTTTTGTTCTTGGCATTTATGAAGGTGATGAAACATTACCCACCGTTGAAGCCATTGTTTTAGCGCAAATGGAAGCCTTGATATCGGTGCCATTACAGCGCCATGTCAGTGAACAAATTATCAGTTCAAGCGAAAAATGGGCGTTAGCACCCGACATGGACAGTAAAAATGCGTTGCGTCAAGAATACTATCGTTTGTTAAAACTGCAATTAATGCTGGCTAAGCACCCACACCAAATGGACAAAGAATTTGCTCAAGCTGAGTTAAGTAAGCATTGGAAACAAGTGCTTGGCATTGATTTAAGCGGTGAAGAACAACAAGTGCTGGGCGCGAAACTTGATGAAATCATTGCCTTGTACGTTAACCAGTTTGGTGATGATGTTGAGCAAGCTGGAAAGATAGCCTATTGGACGATTGATGAAGGGGTAATTGCAACCGCGCGGATGCAACTTGATACGCAGCCAGAGCCTGAGCCGTTATACCAACAAATTATTGCTAGCAAGGCAGCAAAAAAGGCACCGATCACCGTTCAAAATCTGGTAGAGCCCAAGTATCGCAAGCTTATCGTCAGTGATTATCAAATACCTTATGCATTCACTGAAGCGGGATGGCGCGAGTATGTTTACCCAGAAATTAAGCGTGTGGTTACTATCGTTAGCTCTGGCGATTGGGTCATGGGCACAGCCAATGAAAAAGGTGAAAACTTACTCGACCAGTCTAAGGCTGGGGTGTTAGAGAAAGCGATCCGCGCCCTGTATTTTAAAGACTATGCCCAACATTGGTTTGCGTTGTTAAGTCAAACGCAAGTTAAACCATTCTCAGGTTTAGCCGATGCCAGTATTTCGCTTGCTAAGTTAAGTGCGGTAGATGGGCCTTTTACCCAATTACTGACCAATATTAATAAGCACATTACCTTAGCCGATGATCCAAGTGCCAAGCGTGAAGCTTTATCAAATGACGCGCAAAAATTGGCCGATAAAATTCAGGTTGATATGCCAACGGTCGTGGTCAAGCGTGTTGCTGAGCTTGATAATCGTTTTGCCGATTTGCGCCGCTTTACGCAACGCAATGAACAAGGGCAAGCGTCTGATTTACTGCAACAATATATTCGAACCTTAAGTACGGTTCACAGTGATATAAAAACCCTGATCAGTAGCAATGAGCCTGAAGCACATGCGATGGAGTTTGCCCAAAAACTGTTAAGTGGTGAAGACGTTGACAGTGGCTTGCAAGCGTCTTGGATTGTGGTTGAAAGCCAACTAAGAGCATTAGATCCGTTAACGAAAAAGGCCATGGAGAGTTTGTTTAAAAGTGCGTTGCGCTCAAGTTTTGATGCCATCGCCGTGGTTTCTCGTCGCCAGTTAGACGAAGAGTGGCAAGAGCATGTTTTTGCACTGTATGAAACAGGCATTAAAGGTAAGTTTCCATTTTATGCAAAAGGGCCAGACGCTGCAGTCGCAGATGTTGCAGAGTTATTAAATGATCGCTCTGGGGTGTTATGGAAATTTGTTGAAGATGAGCTTGCCCCGTTTATGAAAAAACGCAAGGGCAAATGGGAAGAGCGCACTTGGAACGGTATGGGCGTAGGTTTTAGTGAAGCGCTATTAAGCGGGTTGGTTAAAGCAGACCGAGTAAAACGTTCATTGTTTGCTAAAGGTGGAGAATACTCTGAGTTTCAATTTCAAGCATTGCCTGTGCCGCAACGTGGCATTAGAGAAACGTATCTCGGGTTTAGCGATCAAGCTTACCGTTATCGTAATGAACCCGAAGAGTGGCGTAAGTTTCGCTGGCCTGGTAATGGTACAACAGAGGTTGCACGCGTTTATGCGGTTGATAAACAAGGTCGCCGGGTAGGTATCGAAAAAAGTGGTCCATGGGCGTTACTTCGGGTATTAAATGAAGCCAATATCAAGTGGATGAAAGGTACTGAATATGCAGTGAATTGGTCGTTAGGCGATCAAGATAAAGACGCTAAGCTCTCAGCTAAGTTTATGCTCAAATCTGGTCGCAGTAACGGTATTTTTAGTAAAAGCACCATGACATCCTTCCAGTTGCCGAGCACCTTATTTAATCGTGCTGACGACTCCAACACGTTAGCGAAGTTGAATTAGGAGGGCGTATGTTTGGTATTTTTAAAAAGTCAGCTACCAAAAAGCCAGCAATAGCCCGATTTGATCAATACGGTTATCTCGGTAAAACCCAATTACGACCTGACTTTATCAAGTTTCAAGTAAATTCTAGAGAGTCTATTGCGCTAGATCATTGGCTTAAAGAAGGCTTTACTTATGCATCGCGACAGTCGGTTCAGCAACACAATAAAGCCAAAGCCTTTGGCATTACCAATATGTTTTTTATGGCGGGCAATGAAAACGAGGCTAGTTTACTCGGGGTTATCACCCCGAGTATTGACAGCAGTGGCAGGCATTATCCGTTTGCCAGTTTTATTCATATTGGCCAGGAAAGTTACCGTTTACATCCTTCATCATTGTTCCTTAATGAAAAAAGTGATTTTGGTTATTTAATTGAACGCGCTGACGCCGTATTTCACGGCAAAAGTGAACAAGAGATGCAAACGCAAGCGGCGGCGTTAGAGCAAGTCGCGCATTTGTTTAAACAGCCTTCTTCGGTTACCCAGCAATTAGAAAAATTTCGTCATATCAAAATGTCGACGTTGTGGGAAGCCGTCGCGATAGACAATATCGAAAAACGTGCCATTTTAATTCAAGAATCTTCGTTGTTGATGCAATCGATCGCCAATCGCGGGTGTTTGCGCTCTCAGGTTGGATTGAGATTTCCAATGCCGCGATTATCTGAGGGCTTTGAGCTTATTGCCGCATTTTGGCTCCATTTGGTGACGGTGATGGTTGCTGATCACAATTGGCGACCGTGGATTTTTTATCAATTAGGTAATGAGCATACAACGCCAAGCTTAACCCTATTCACCACCCCAGTACCGCCATCCTATTTCGATACGATTTGGTCGACTGATCTTAAATCACAACATTTAGTCGACTTTACCAAAGTGGTGCCGTCGCAACCGTTAGGGTCGGCGTATGTTGATTTAGCCAAAATGGATCATACCAGTATGTATGATGCGCTGAGAAGATGGTGTAAAGCCTAATGAATACCACGCCGTATACACATGATAATTGGGACACCTGGCTAGCGCATCTAAGTGCGCCCTTGGCGAATAGCCCCTGTGGAGAAGACTTAAAATACGAAGAAGATTTTAAGTTTTTAAAATCGTCGTTCTCTGGTGTTAATGAGCTAGCAGGTAAAAAAGTATTTACTATTGCCACCGATTTGCTGGCTGAAAAAAGCAAAGATCTTCGAATCGTCAGTTATTTAGTTGCTGGCGCTACGCAAGAGTTTGGTGTAGAAGGGCTTTATTATGGTATAGCGTTATTAAACCGCTACTTGCAGAGTTTGTTTGATGAGATCCACCCTCAAAAAGACAAAGCAAGAATGGCGGTACATACCTGGTTGTTAGGGCAACAAGGGCGCTTTATTGCACTAGCACAGCAGCATGATCTGGCATTGCCAGAGGTATTGGCGTTGTTAATGCAAGAGTTGGCGCGTTATGGCAATGAAAACGTACGAAAGCTTGATGAAAACGCAGGGCCTTTAACCGAATTAAACCAATGGTGCACTAAGCTTTGTAGTAAACACCCTGTCATCAAAGAAGCGCCAAAGCCAGTTGAACCCAATGCGGTTGAGCAGCAATCGGATAAGCTGATATTAGATAACCAAGCGGCAAGTAAACCGTTAACAGCGCCCAGTGCAGATCCCAATGAACTGGCGCCAACGTCGTCGCCTTCACATATATCCGGCGTATCCAACGTTTCCAGTCAGGAACCCGTTTCTGAAGCTGATTACATGAAAGGGGTGCGTCAGTTGCTATCGTTTGACAAGGCTGAGAATAACATTGAGCGCTCTATTGCTTTAGCGCGAGCGGTACGCTGGTCAAAGCTTACCTTACCACCCAATGAATCGGGTAAAACACGACTGCCAGCACCCAGAGCAACGGCTTTTGCGCCGATAAAAAATGCCTTGTCTAATGAGAATTTTGTTGATGCATTATGGCATGGAGAAAAACTATTTTTAGAAGGGGCAATGCATTACAACCTTGATCTGCAAGCCTTAGTGTTAACCGCACTAAAAGGTTTGAGGCTCAATAAGGCCGAGCAACAATTAACGTTAGCGCTTTATCAGGTGATTACACTCTCACCGCAGTTAATGCAACTAACTTATGAAGACGGTACCCCGTTTTGCAGTGCCAAAACACAAGACATGCTTCACGATATTGCTAAAACGTTTAGTCAAGAATCAACAGCTTGTGCGCAAGATGATGTTAGCGAAAAAATAGAAGTTGAAGGTAAAACTTTAATAGAGCAAGGCAAGTTGTCTCAAGCGTTGCAGTTAACCCAGAACATGCCGGTCATAACACCAGTCGATGGCCTTAAACAGCAGTTACTCAAGGCAAAGTTTTGTTTAAGGGCAGAGCGCTTTGATTTTGCTGAGCCTATTTTATCGTCATTAGTTGAAAAGATTGCCCAGCAACAGCTAGCACTATGGCAACCGGATTTGGCGATGCAGGTTTGGCGTAATGCGGTCAGTTGTTATCTGAGCTTAGCTGAAGATAACAACGACTTTGCTGAACGTGCACAGCAATTAAAACAAAAGATGATTTTAACTCAACCTGAGGTCGCTTTAGGTTGGTTTTAACGTAAACGCCAGTTTCACACTGGCATAGGTCGCGCTGTTTGCGCGTAGGATAGTTTTGAATAAAAAGGAAAAATGATGTCTGATACTTTTCAAAAAGAAATTCCGAGATCTCGCGTAAATATTTCATTGGAATTAGAAACCGATGGCGCATCAAATAGTAAAGAATTACCACTGAAAATGTTAGTCATGGGGGATTACTCAAACGGTAAAAACCAAGATGACTTAGCAGAGCGTGAACGTATCGCAATTAATAAAAACAACTTAGATCAAGTGTTAAAAAATATTTCCCCTGAAGCAAAATTTGTTGTTGATAATAAAATAAGCGGTGAAGGCTCGATTGGGGTTGATTTAACGTTTGATTCGTTCAAATCATTTGATCCTGAGCAAGTCGCTTCACAAATCCCACAACTGAATAACATGTTAGCCATGCGTAACTTGTTAAAAGATTTGAAATCTAACTTGTTAGACAATGCCTCACTGCGTAAAGAATTAGAGCGTGTCTTACAAAACAAGCCTGAGTTAGAAGAGCTAAAAGCGAAACTCAATGAGATTGCACCTTTGCTTGACGAGCAAAGTGAACAAGCGCCAGCGGCACAATAAAAAGGAGTTTACAATGTCTATTCAAGAACAACTAAATGTTGCGGCGAAAGTAGAGCAAACCGTAGAAAAATCAACATATGAAAGCCTTTGTGACTTAGTCGATATCGCGCCTGTTGAACAAACGGTAGCGTTAAGCACATTTAAAGACGCCAATCACTTGGCAGAAACTAAGGCGGATGAGCGCTTAACTGCGGCGTTAAGTGTCTTTTTAGAGATGGCGGGTGAATCTAATGTGAGCCGCATCGATAAGGGGTTGCTAGACAACTATGTGTCTAAAATTGACCGGATAATTTCGGCGCAACTTGATGAAATATTGCATCACCCAGAGTTTCAAAAAATTGAATCAGCATGGCGCTCGCTGCAATACCTTGTTAATCGCACACCTAACAGCTCAAATATTAAAATTGAATTATTAGACGTTGATAAAGAAACGTTACGTGATGATTTTGAAGAAGCCCCAGATACAACGCAATCAGCATTATATAAGCATGTTTATACCGCTGAATTTGACACCCCAGGTGGTGAGCCCATTTCAACCATCGTATCAAACTATGAGTTTGATTGTAGTGCAGCAGATATTAGCTTATTACAAGAAGTGTCTCGCGTGTCAGCCGCCGCTCATGCGCCATTTTTAGCCAGTGCGGGCGCTAAATTCTTCTTAAAAGATAACTTGGAAGAAGTAGCGAAAATTCAAGACTTGAATTCATACATGGACAGAGCGGAGTTTTTACGTTGGAAAAACTTCAGAGACACGGAAGATTCACGTTATATCGGTCTAACCTTCCCACGTTACTTGCAACGTTTACCCTATGGTGACGCCAACCCCGTACGTAACTTTAATTATCAAGAAGATGTTAGCGCTGAAAGCCATGATAAGTATTTATGGGGCAGTGCATCGTTTACCTTTGCATCTAATGTCATTCAAAGTTTTCACAAAAATGGTTGGGCAGTGAATATTCGTGGTCCACAATCAGGCGGTAAAGTGGAAAACTTACCACTGCATACCTTTGAAGCAGGTAATGGCTTTGAAACTAAGATCCCAACAGAAGTCTTAGTGTCAGAAACCAAAGAATTAGAGTTTGCTAACCAAGGGTTTATCCCATTAAGTTATTATAAAAATTCTGACTTTGCCTGTTTCTTTTCTGCGAACAGTACGCAAAAGCCGACCGAGTATGACACCCCAGAAGCGACAGCAAACGCGCGAATTAACTCACGTTTACCGTACATTTTCTTGGTGTCACGCATTGCCCATTACATGAAGGTATTACAGCGCGAAAACATTGGCTCTAGCAAGCCGCGCCATGAACTAGAACAGCAGTTAAATGACTGGTTGGGTTCACTGGTGACAAAAATGAATAATCCAGATGAAGAGCTGATCGCCACACATCCGCTAAAAGATGCCAATGTTACGGTGTCAGAAATCCCGGGTAACCCAGGCTATTACCGCGTAAACACCTTTATTGTGCCGCATTTCCAAGTGGAAGGTGTCGATGTGCGTTTAGCGTTGGTGGGACAAATGCCAGGCGAGAAGTAAAAAGTACGTTGTGAGTAGTAGGTTTACTACTCACAACTATCGTTATTAAACACTAATTTACTATAGGGATGTATAAAATGAGGACTTCATTATCAAATTTCGGACTTCTAGGGAAGGTATATACTGGTTTTGAAGTTCTTTATAAGACATTTTATAAAAATGAAAAAGATGCAAATGAAGCATATAAAAGAATTTATCCAGCTATTAAGGTAGTTGTTAGACAGCATGGAGTGAAATCTCCTGAAGCTCGAGGGATGTTGTTACACCTTGCATCTTTTGCTCCTACCGGTGCTAAACAAAGGAACTTTATAAAATATTATATTGATCAGCCAGAGGGGTGGAAAAAACTA
Source organism: Thalassotalea ganghwensis (assembly GCF_053485795.1). Classification (NCBI taxonomy): domain Bacteria; kingdom Pseudomonadati; phylum Pseudomonadota; class Gammaproteobacteria; order Alteromonadales; family Colwelliaceae; genus Thalassotalea; species Thalassotalea ganghwensis. The sequence goes on along the minus strand of NZ_JBQRUM010000004.1, from coordinate 147,454 downwards.
CCTGCTGATCCAAAAGATATTCCCTATGGTAAATGGTATTAATATGGTGAATATTCTCAGATTACGCTCTGACCATTGGTTTTGGAAAGCTTTACTCACTATGCAAGTTTTTGCGACGACCGCTGATCTTTATCGAATGGTTACTGAGCCAGCAATACTTCAACCGACTCACCCTATATTGTTATCAGTTGGGGTTTTCTTGCTAGATCAGTTAGTGCTTCTAGCAAATGTTGGCGTAATTATTAGTAGACGTTTTTTTGAAATGTGGGTTTGGCAATGTACGTTAATAATGTTTCCAATTAGCACTTTTTCAGTACTTTTCTACGAATTTTCTGCTGGTGGATACTCTACGAGTGACATGGGGTTATTTAGTATCGGACTATTTTGGACTTTATTATTGTTTTTATTACCTGTTTTTAAATTATTAAACGATGACAAGGAAGATGTTAGAGAGCTATCAGAATGAATAAAAAATTCAATGCTGTTGATTATAGAATTCATTATGTTGTCCTACTAGTTTTTGTCGTCTCCGTAAATATTTTTGATATTTATGAGGCTTTCAGGATGGCGGAAGTTCCAGAGTATGAACCAAGTAACCCATTATGGTTGTCTTTAGTGCTTTTCATTTTAAATATATTAATAGTGGTCGCTACCTTTGGAGCTACATTTAAGAAATACATTTTAGTCAATTTTAAATTTTGGTGCATGGTCATAGTCGTTGACATTACTGCGGTTTTTCTTAGTTTATATTTTGATATTTTAGCTGGTGGTTATTCTAAAGAAGATGCAGTTAATGCATCGTTTATTGCCGTATGGTTTTTGTGTATCTATTTATTTGCAACGTTAAGGTATTGTCTTGATATTAAAGATTTAAATATAAATAAAGCGATTAATAGCGAAAAATGAAAAATAGTATCTATTTGGCGTTGTTACTTTTGATAACACCTACGGGTTTTGCTGGGGAAATCGATAAAGAACTTAACCAAACGTTATTAGCTGATTATTACCAAGCTATAGAATTATATGGTGATCTAACTGAGCGATGTGATGAAAAAAAAGCGCCGGTATTACCCAAAAACTTGTTCAGTGGTATTGATATGACAAAAGTAGAAATGGATACCATTTTTAACTTCTTTAGAAGTCGAGCATTCGTTAATTGTACTCAGGATGGACTTAATAATTATGTGCTTCGAGCAACATTATTGCGAGTTAAAGCTCAAACGGGTGAGTCTAAAGAAATGATTGCGGCAAGTGATGAACTTATAACCTACAACTATTTGTCTTTTTTAAGGGATAAAGTTGAGTATCAAAAGTTAAATCGAAACTTAAGAAGCAAAGTCGAACAAATACCAGAGTTACAGCAGTTATTTAACGTACTGAAATCCTATGAAAATTTAATGGAGTCTTTTTAGAGGTGTTAGATAGCTTTGAACGTTAAGGTTACCCAAAGGACGATATTTCAGCCGATCGCTTCTTTGGAGCTTTTGGAACAAAATATAAAGAATAACTGAAAATTGCCCTAGGTGGGTTGCCGCCCACCTAGGACATGTACCCATCGGCATAAAGCGGACGGCTTTTTGGGCACCTTGATACTGTACCATTGTTTAGTATTTGGGTGTATGCCATCAATTAGGAAAATTGTATTTATTTAAGGAGAATATTAAATGGCAATTCCTGCATATATGTGGTTAAAGGATGACCAAGCAAATGACATTCAAGGTTCAGTCACTGTTGCTGACCGTGAAGGTTCAATTGAAATTTTACATTTTGACCACGAATTACGTATTCCAATTGACAACGACACAGGTGAGTTAACCGGTACGCGTAAGCATGAGCCTTTTGTGATCACAAAAGCGGTTGATGCGTCTACGCCTTACCTTTACAAAGCTTGTGCTAATGGTCAAACCCTTAAGCAATTAGAGCTTAAGTGGTACCGCATTGACGATACAGGTACTGAAAAAGAGTACTTTTGTCAGCGTTTGGAAGACGTAAAAGTAACTTCTATTGCGCCAACCATGCATAACGTTAAAGACCTCGACAAGGAGCGTTACCCGCACCTTGAAACGGTTTCATTGCGTTACAAAAAAATCACGTGGACATACTTAGATGGCAACATCGAGTTCACTGATTCTTGGACGGAAGGTCGTTAATCTTATTAACGACGATACCGCCTCGAAAGGGGCGGTATTATTCTGTTAACGAAGAAATTAACGTAACCACCGCGGATAAATCATGGCCTTATTTGACAAATTAGCTGAGCCTGTTCGCTATACGGCGCTAGCAGCGATCAGCCAAGACGAAGTAGAGAGTGTTTGTAAGCACATTAATGTGCTGCTCAATGCTCGTCGTGGGGTTTTAGGGCACATGAAAGATTATGGTTTACCCGATGTTGAAGATATTTATGAAGGCCTACCATATTCGCAACAAACGCTGGCATTAGAAGTTAAAAAGTTAATCGAAAAGTATGAGCCGCGTGTACGTATGGTCAATGTGTTAGCCAATGATATTAATCAACATGACTGTGTGATCAAGTTAGAAATACAGGCATTTTTAGTGAGTGGTTCAGCCATCAAGTTAAGCACTAAGTTCGCATCAGGCGGAAAGGCGCTGGTGAACAACAAGGGTGTGAGATGAGCAATAAACTACTGACTAAAAGTGAACTGTGTGATGTAGAGCAAAATTATGCAACAATTTTTTGATGCGCAAATGCGCTTGCTAACCGAAGCAGGTAAACAGTTTGCCGAAAATTACCCTGAACATGCAGGGTTATTAAATATCGACTCGATAAAAGAGCGTGATCCGCACGTTGAACGCTTACTAGAAGGCGTGGCTTATTTAAATGCGCATGTCCACAAACGCTTAGATGAATCATTACCTGAAGTTTCAGAGCAAGTATTACGTCAGTTATGTCCAGCACTACTGAACTATTATCCGTCGACAACGGTGTTTCAATTTACGCCTAAGTTTTCAATGAACGAGTCGCTGGTGGTAAAGAAAGGGCTTGAAATTACCACAGAGCATGCGGTTGAGCAGGTTAAGTGTAAGTTCACCACCTGTCATGATCTTAAGGTGTTGCCATTAACGGTTCAACAGGCAGACATTGTCGATACCTACCATGGCTCTGAGCTTAAAATCACCTTTAAATGGGCGTGCCAAGGCGAGTTAGAAAACTATGATCTTAGTCGATTGCGCCTTTATCTAGACGGTGATACACCGCTGGTAACCGCGTTATATCAATTATTACTGACCAGTGACAAAGAAGTTATGTTTGATTTTGGCGCAAGCCATTATCGTGTTAATAAGCCTTATGCCGTTAACGTCACTTCGGCGTTGCTTGAGCCACATCAAGCACTACTGCCTAATGCCTCAACGAGTCACCCTGGCTATGCGTTGTTGCAAGACTACTTTAATGGCCGAGAACGGTTTAACTTTGTTGATGTCTGTTTACCTATGCAGTTAACTTTACCCAGTGAGTTAGATGAGTTTTCCTTGGTCTTTAAAGGGCCCGTAAAATTACCACCTGGGCATAAGCTCAGTGCCAATAACATTAAGCTTAATTGTGTGGTGGGCATTAACCTATTTACGCTTGACGCTGAGCCGATTCATTTGCAACTTAATCGCACAGAATACTTAGTGGTACCAGACAAAGATAAGCAACACTATATTTATGCCTATTGTGTTGACCAGATCAGCGGGCGAGACAAATTAACCGCACAAGCCCATGAGTATCTTCCTCGTTATCGCAGTGTTTTTGGTGATGAAAAACGGCTTTATACACTAAGTCTAAAAGATATTGGTGCAGCGGTACCAAGCCATTACATTAATATTGCCGTGGGACACGATGGTGTTGATGATACGTTATCTACGCAATTAACCTGTTATAACGGTAAGTGGCCGAAACAAACTATAAGAGAAGGGCAATTAACCAGCAGTGGTAAAAATATGCCGTCGTTGTTAACGGTAAAAAATATTGCCAGACCCACTAATTTTAAAACATCAAAAGCAAGTTCAAGTTATTGGCAGTTGATTAGCTTGCTAAATTTAAAATTTTCATCACTAGCTGAGGCTAACCAGCTCAAACAGTTATTGGCACTTTTTGATTGGTCCGAGCGCTCTGAAAATAAACGTCGCATTGATGCCATTATGTCGGTTAAAAGTCAAAAGTTTAATCAGATCACCCGAGGCATATTTGTGCAGGGGGCAGAGCTTGTGATCACCTTGGATGAAAGTAAGTTTTCAGGTCTCGCCGACGTTTATCATTTTGGTAGTGTATTACATCAATTTTTTGTGATGTATGCGCCGATTAATCAAAGCGTACAAACACGCATTGAATGCATACCCAGTTATCAAGAATTTGTCTGGACCGTAGCGCCTGGACAAAGTGCGCACTTATAAGGGGTTGTCATGTCGATAGCAGAACAGCCTAATTGGCATAAACTTTCAGAAAAATTAACCACGCTTCATCAAAAACCGTGGCAATTTAGCCTGTTTCGAGCGATGCACTTGTTAGAGAAAGAATGGGCCAGCAGTAATGAACTCGAGCAAGGGCTTAGTCAACGCGTATTGATCACCCCTTATAAAGAGCTTAGTTTTCCATCGGCAGAGGTCAAAGCCTGCCAATTAACGCTTAAACATCGAGGCAAGTTTAATTTAAAAACAACATTTTCTGGTTTATATGGTGCTGATGCTGCCATGCCACATTATTTGTTAGAACAGGCGGCCAGTGATGATGAGGCAGGGGCAAGAACGCGCGCTTTTCTCGATATGTTTAATCATCATTATTACTGTTTGCTCTATCAAGCGTGGAAAAAGTCACAGCTTACTATCGATGGCATTGGTAGCCGTCAATATGACCAAGTGATCAATGCCATTTTAGCCAATAATAACGAACGCCATGTCAATGCAGGGGTTGCTGGGTTAAAAACAACAAGTGCGAGTGGCATGGCAAGTTTGTTAAATGAAGAGTTTGGTTTAGCGCAAATTGTGGTTAATGATAGCGCTGCCCATTGGCAGCCATTAGAGAAGAAAAGCGTTATCGGCTCAGATGAAGGTTGTATCTTGGGTCAGTCCATGATGTTAGGTGATCAAGTGCTCGTCTCGGGTGGCAAAGTGGTGATTCATTTTGGTGAAATGGCAGCTAACGATGCGCAACAGTTTTTCCCGGGGCAAAGCAAAGGTAACAACTTATATTCAGTGGTTAATCGACAACTACCCAGCGACCTGCCGTGGTCGTGTCACTTTGTGGTTCACTACTCCCACAAACCCATTCAAACATTAGGGCAAGATAACCTTGTTTTAGGCACAGCAAGCCATGTCGGTGAGGTTAGCCCTAAAGCCAGTATACATATTTTTAAAGACGTACAGTACAAAAGCCGCTTGAGGCTTAATGACTGTGCGTAAACGATAGGAACAGAGCAATGGATGTCAAAGGTATTAAACAACTTATCGATAAGTTAAATGGTCATACAGCAAGTGCGCTAGAGGCAGCGGCAGGGTTTGCTAGCAGTCGTAGCCATTACGAAGTATTGCCTGAGCATATGTTAATAAAACTAATGGAAGAGGGCGCTAATGGCGATTTAGAGCGTATTTTTCACTTTTTTAACATCGATCAAGATGCGATTTGGCAAGCATTACTCGCGCATTTAAATACGCAACCAGCAGGCAGTAAAAGTAAGCCGGTATTTTCAAGAAGGTTATACGAATGGCTAGAAAAATCGTGGCTTAGCAGTAACTTGCATTATCAAGGAGATTGGATCACTGGTATTAGCCTAGTTGATGCCTTGCTTGATATTGCGCCATTTAGCCCAGTGGTTTCGTTACCTGAATTACTTGAAGGAATAGAGTTAAGGTTTTTACGCGCAAACCAAGAGAAAATTTGCCAAGGCTCATGTGAACGTTATCGAGCTTCAGAGCAACAGACGGCAACCAACGAGGCAAAGCATAATGACGTAGACAATAATGCCGCCAGCGCCTTAGATGATTTTTGTGACGATTTAACCGCAAAAGCACAACGAGGTGAAATAGATCCTGTGCTTGGGCGAAACGATGAAATTCGCATGATGATCGACGTGTTGTGTCGTCGTCGGAAAAATAACCCCATTATGGTGGGCGAGCCGGGTGTTGGTAAAACGGCAGTTGTAGAAGGCATGGCGCAACGAATCATTGATGGGCAAGTGCCTCAAGAGCTTAAAAATGTGCGTTTATTAACGCTAGATATGGGGTTATTGCAAGCAGGAGCTGGCGTAAAAGGCGAATTTGAACGGCGCTTAAAGCAAGTGATCGACGACGTTAAGGGCTCGGCGCAACCTATTATTATGTTTATTGATGAAGCCCACACCTTAATTGGTGCAGGTGGTGATGCTGGCATGAGCGATGCCGCTAACTTGTTAAAACCAGCGTTAGCGCGAGGAGAATTGCGCACTGTTGCAGCCACCACATGGTCTGAATACAAAAAGTACTTTGAACGCGACGCCGCGCTAGAGCGACGCTTCCAATTAATTAAAGTAGATGAACCTTCGGAAAATGCGGCAAAATTAATGCTTTCAGGCTTAAAAGCCAAGTATCAAGCGCACCATAATATTCAAATTACCGACAGTGCCATTGAAGCAGCGGTGAGTTTATCGTCACGTTACATTACTGGTCGTTATTTACCTGATAAAGCGATTGATGTGCTAGATACAGCAGCGGCACGGGTTAGAATGTCTTCTGCTACCGAGCCTGCAGCCATTGAAGCCGAGTTAGAGCATATTGCTTATTTAGAGCGACGCATTGATGCGCTAACCACAGAAGTTGACCAAGGTTTAGAGGTTAATCAACAACTGATTGCTCAGCTACGCAGCGAACTTAACACCTCTAACAGTAACTTAACGACAATGCTTGGCGCTCGAGATAATCAAAAAGTAACGTTAGCCACCATTGAAGCGTTAAAAGCGCAGCAAGCTGCTGGTGAAGATATTAGCGCTCAACTATTACAATCACGTGCACAATTAAAACAACATAATGCCCAAGGTAATGGCTTATTTTCTGAAGTTGATGCCGACGCCGTCGCTGAAATTATTGCCGAGTGGACCGGTATTCCAGCAGGCTCAATGGTGAAAGACGAAATAAATACCTTGATCAGCCTTGAAGATACCTTAAACCAACGGGTTGTAGGGCAAGCGGATGGATTAGCAAAATTAGCACAAAGTTTAAGAGTGAGTAAGGCTGGCGTGAGTGCCTCAGAGGGCCCATTAGGGGTGTTTTTGCTCGCTGGCCCGTCGGGTATTGGTAAAACTGAAACCGCGCGCGCCCTTGCCCAAGAGCTATTTGGTGGTGATAAGTTTTTAACCACCATTAATATGAGTGAATATCAAGAAGCGCATACCACCTCACAACTTAAAGGGTCACCTCCTGGATACGTTGGTTATGGTGAAGGTGGCGTGTTAACGGAAGCGGTGAGACAACGTCCATATTCGGTGATATTACTTGATGAGGTCGAAAAAGCCCACCCTGATGTATTAAACCTTTTTTATCAGGTATTTGAACGTGGTTTTATGCGCGATGGTGAAGGGCGAGAAATCGATTTTAGAAACACGATTATTTTAATGACGTCTAATTTAGGTTCACAAACGTTAATTGACGCCTGTACACCGCCTGAGAAAACGCCCGATCTTGAAGAGCTCGCCGAAGCGCTTATCAATGAAAATCAAGATGAACAGCAAGATGCTACCAAAGAAAGCGAGGCAGTTACCGACCAAGAAAATGCCGAGCAACGGTCAGCGGTTAACGATCAAGCGATTAACGATGAAGCAATTAACAGAGAGGCCACGTGGCAGCGTCCAAGCCTAGAGGCATTGATAGCACAAATTAAACCGGAATTACTGTCATTTTTTGCACCAGCGTTACTGGCGCGCATGCAAGTGATCCCGTTTTTACCGTTAGATCAAGTGTCTCTAGCGTCAATTGTCGCATTAAAGCTTGAGTCAGTAGCGAAACGATTGGCTGAAAATCACCAAATGGCGCTACGTGTAGATAGTGCCGTAGTCTCTAGCATTGCCCAGCAATGTCAACTTTCTGATTCTGGAGCGCGCATGGTCAATGCCATTATTGAGCAACAGATTTTACCCGGTATTGCAAAATCAGTATTGGCGTTTATGGCTGAAGAAGATATGCCAGATATATTAACGTTATCATTGAATGAACACGGCAAAATTGAAGCAGTATTTGCTGATAGTGTCAGTGAGGAAAAAGTGGCTTAGCAAAAAGTGCAGGGAGAAAGGCAATGAGTGTATCTGAAGTATTAACCAATATTGTTGCAAGTGAGAGCCAGTTTTCGCTATCGGTCGAAGGTGTGCCTACTCATTTGTTTGCGGTCACCGATATGGCATCGGTGAGTGATGAGTTGTGTCAAGATTATCAATTTACCGTTGATGTATTAACCGAAGAGTTAGTCAGTGCCGAGCAAGTTATCGGTAAAAATGCCACCTTTACCATTGTCTGGGGATTGGCCGATAGAACCATTTCAGGCATCGTAAGCCAACTGCTGGCAAGAGGTCAAAGTCATCAAGGTTATCATTATACGGTAACCCTGAACTCACCTTTAATTTTATTACATCATAAACGTTCTAATCGTGTTTTTACCGAGTTAACCATTGAAGAAATACTGACCAAGGTTTTTGAAAAATCAGGATTTCCAATGGAGTGTCTCGATATTAAAGCCCAGGGCCCTAAAATTGACATGCTAGTGCAGTACAACGAAACCGATTTGGCGTTTGTTGACCGCGTTATGCGTAAATACGGTATGGTTTATGGCGTGATCGAGCAAAATGGAAAAGCGGTCGTTACCATAACCAACGACAGCAGTGCGTTTGTAAAAGCCAGTGAAACACTCGACCTTGCCTATCAAGCGCCAACAGGAACGGTGCGTGCGAGTGAGAGCATTTTTGCGATCAGCAAAAAGTCACAGTTGTTAATTAATGATGTCGAGTTATTCGACTATCGAAATGAATTTTCAGAAACTTATAAGACAGCAACCACTAACAACATGCCATTGGCTGGCGCGGGTAAAGATCAACGTTATGGCGAAAACTATCGAGGTCTCGAGCTTGGAGAACTATTTGCCACAACGCGACAACAAGCGCTAGATTGTCAACGACAAATCACCATCATAGACAGTGATTGCCGAGCAATACGCCCGGGTATGTTAGTGAATATTGTTGACCACCCTGAATATCAAGGTAGCTATTTTGTCATTCGTGTTGATCATGTTGCCAGCCAAGCTGGCGCGGTAAACTATGGCAGTAAAGTAAAAGGTTTACTTTATAAAAACCAAGCCCATTTAATCCCCGCTGACGTGTCATTTAAAGCGTTTGTGCCAGACAGTAGACGCGTATATACCACATTCTCAGCCACCATAGAAAAGGAAATGGATGCCAAAGGTGATTACATTGTTAGATTACCCTTTAATCAGGATGGCGAAGGAGAAGAGAGCAAACGCACCCGTATGGCGCAACCTTATGGTGGTGCAGGGCATGGCATGAACTTTCCACTAACCAAAGGTACCGAAGTGATTGTTTGTGGCGAAAACGGCGATTTAGACCGCCCGATTATTTTGGGCGCGATGTACAATGAGCATGCGCCAAGCCCTGTTACCGCGCACAATAGTCACGAAAATATCATTAAAAGCCGCGCTGGGCATCAGTTGATCATGGATGACAAAGCGGGCGAAGCAAAAATTTCGTTACAAAACCGTCATAGCGCTAACAGCTTAGTACTTGATGCGACAGATGGCGCGCATCAAGCAACCCTTTCTTCAAAAGGCTCTGCCGAAGTCAGTGCACAAGGCTATTTAAGTTTTCAAAGTGGTCAAGACACCTTAGTGACGGCAGGCAGCAATATTAACCTATCAGCCACTAATGCCATCAACATGACCACTGCTGAAGGCGATATTAGCGTACAAGCGGCTAAAGATATTCAGGCCAAAGCAGGTGCTAATATCGCGCTGGAAGCGACAGAAAATAATATTGATGTCAGCGCTGAAAAAGCGCTTAACTTGCAAGCTAAACAAGACATCAGTTGGTACAGCGAACAAGGCAACGTTTCGCTTCAAGCCAACCAAGGCGATCTTGAGGTTAATGCTGGTGGCAATATTGTTATTCAAAGTACAGATCAAGGCAGTATTTCAATTTCTCAAGGCAGTGGCTCCATCGAAATAGATGCTGGTGGCAATTTAACCATTGATGCCAACAATATCACCTTAAGCGCGGCCAATATTGTGATTAAAGGCAATGCGGTTTCAAACAATTAACCTTATTGAAAGAATAAAAACGGATATTTTATGACAGCGTCAATTAACACCATTAAAGCAACTCACTTTGCTCAATCAACTGCGCCTGAGCTTGCCAACGTCGATGAAATTGACAGTGCAGGTCGAATCAAATCGGTTAACTTGCAAGATTATCAAACAAAACAACCAATTATTGGTCAAGCGCGACACGTAACAACAAGTACACAAGGTGAATTAGTGTTAGTGCAATACACCAAGCAAGGCTGGGTTGTTATTGCGCAATTAGCTGAGCAAAATAGCTTTCCTGCCGCCTACATTAGTGACAGTAATGGCCACGTACAAATTTCGGGGGCAAAAAGTGTCAGTTTAACCACAGAAAAAGGCAGTGTTGAAATTCATCAAAATGGACGAATTGTGCTTGATGGGAGTGAAGTTAATGCGTGTAGTGAAAAAGACTTTTTTATTTCAGGTTGGCCAATTCGGCTTAACTAAGCCACTTGGTGTTGGGTAAAGGCAAAATAGCAAAGGGTATCATGGGCAATGTTTGAAACGGTGGCAAGAGCAAGCGCACATCACACACAGGTGGTTAACTTAGTGAAACAGCGCCAACATATTGAGCGCAGTTTATTGTCGCAATGTTCACGTATGCAAACGCTTGAACGTAATTTATTGGCGTATATCTATGCATTGGTTGATGAAAAAACATTCAAAATAAAACCAAATGTTGCCTCGTTAGTGACAGCATTAACGCATTTCTTAGCGGAAAACATCACCTTAGAAACCCTTATTCAGCGTTTTTGTGAATTAGAGCAAGATAATGATTTTTATAGTTTTATTTTATTAGCTTCCCTGCTTGTCGGGGTAACGCGTTACAGTAAATTAACGATAAATGAAACAACACCGCTTATTGACAGCTTACTGTACCCCAAAAAACAAGGTGAACAACAACTCGCGGAGTTGTTGCGCTTATGGACACTCAACTGGCCCAGTGATGCATTAGCAGGGTTACGCCAACATCTTCTTAAAAGTGTCGAGCGGCACAGCAACGCACTTAATTATCTGGTACTGAGCACAGATGCAGTCACCGAAACCGATTTAACCCAAGGTTATTTTCACGAGAATAGCGAGCTTGCTTTGGCCTGTTTTGTCAGAGGCCTTATTGACCCAAAACATCAACATCATGCCCAAAGTGCGTTATTTCAGCGCTTTGCAAAAAGTGAACAACCACAAGATAAAGCAAGGTGGTTAGCGTTGGCTGGATTAACCGGTGATCAGCAATGGCTAGAGCCAGCATCAATTTTTTGCCAACATTATCCTCAATATACCTATGAGGTCTTGTCTCACTTTCAGCATAAAGCCAATTTAACCTTAACCATTGAGTTAATGGCCATAGCACAAACTTCACAAGCGGCTTATCAAACGTGGCTTTTGCTCACTGAGCAATCATTGTTGATGGAGCCTGCCATCAAAGACATCGGCACGCAACAACACAGTGCAGGCGATGCATTGATCCCCAATCAACACCAAGCAGAGCTTTACCGCCAGCAATGGTTTAATCAGGCCGGTGATTGTGTATTGGCAGGCATAAGCTATGACAACCAAAACGCGGTAACTAAGCTAAATCATCTGCATGGGCTATTGGTACAGCGCGTGGTGCTTTTTAGCGCGAAAGCGATAGCGCAACTCGATAGCTACGCGTATCTCTATGGTGTACAGCCGTGGCAAAACGTCATTAAGCAGTTAACGTCAGGCTCAGCTAACGCGAATCAGGCGCTTAAACAGGGGGTAAGCGATGTTGCATAACTTATCGCCTTGGCAAGCAACGTTAACAGAGAACTGGTTAGCCGATACAACCGCTTGTAAAACCCTAACGGTAAAACAGTCCTATGAGTTTGATGCATCCGGGCAAGTTTATGTGCTTTCGCCCAGTATTGATATTTGCATGGCAGAGCAAATGAGCGGTGAACCAAATAGCAGCTCATTAATTCAAGCATTGGAAACCGTACCCTTTAAGCAAGGGTTTGAGGTCTACGGTAATTTAACGGCATACCCGCCAAAGGGGAAAACTGCTCGGGTCATTGAAGTTATGCTAGCGCTTTATCAAGATCAACAACCGTTAATGGAAAAGGTGTTACGCGTTACCGGTAAAAGGCAATGGCAGCGCTCTTTACTTGGTGCTAAGGCCAGTGACCCACAGCCTTTAGCACCAGTAGCACTTAACTACGAAAACACCTATGGCGGCATTGACAGTGAAAAGCCTGACAAGCACTTTGAACAAAATCCAGCAGGGTATGGTTATCGCCTAAAATCACCCATTGGACAACATTTACCCTTGGTTGAATACCCCAAGCAGCTGCTAACACACCCAAAAAATAAAGGGGTTGCGGCAAGCTATGGGCCTATTCCTCAATTTTGGCAACCAAGGTTAGACCTAATGCCTGACGTTGATGAACAAGCGGCAGTTGCAGGAGAGTATCCTTATAGCGCCCGTTTAGCGAATAATTTTTATAACTGCGCACCACAAGATCAACAACTCGATGTTGAATTTTCCGACGGTTTTACCCTTAAAATGAAAGGGCTAATGCCCAATACTGACTATCACGATATAATCGCGATTGATTTACCTTATATTGAGCCCGTTATTGCGTTGTTTAATGGTGAACACCAAAAGCAGTTAGCAATGACCTGCGATACCCTAGTGCTTGATTGTGATGCAAATAGCTTTCACTTAATTTGGCGAGCCAATATATTGAGCAAGCTGGTAAGCGCCCATAGTCAATTTGTTGTGCAAGCACCTGATATAGTAGAGGTTCGCAATGCTTCATAACTTTAGCGCTATTACCTTATCTTGTATTAATGCCGCAGGTTCTTCGCCAAAAGCACTGTCTGCTGCTTTAACAACACAAATGTTTTTTGGTGAAAAACAATCTTATGAAATTTTAGCCAATAATAAGCAGCGTCAGCATGACGACGAAGGCATCGCTCAGCCATATTTTGCAGTGCCGATAGACCCGGTAATGTCATTGTCAAAACAAGTTAAAATGACAATGCTCTTAACAGCATGTTTTGAGCAAACAGCTGCAAAGCTTGCCACGCTATCAACAAGTTTGCCGTTAAATGCCATTGAAGAAATAGTTGTGGTAACTTCTAGCATTAATAAACAAGAACAAGAACAATACGCAAACCTTAATGAAGAGAACGATTGGCACGACACCGCAGTGGAGTTGTTACAACAAACGCTGCCGCAATTTGTTAGTAAACTCAGGGTTTGCCAAGTAGGTGCGCCGGCTTTAGACAAGGTCATCAACCTGCTTACTCAGCAGACAGTATTAACTGAGCCAAAATTGGTGGTGTGTGTTGATACCTTTGTCGATTTTCAATCAGTAAAAGCCTTAAATGAACAAATGTTTATTCATTGCGCCGAAGGGGAAATTGGCGTAATGCCCGGAGAAGGAGCATGTTGTATGTTATTACTTCCTGAGACTTATCCAAATATTAACGTCAGCGAAACAGTGCAAATTAGCCCGATCATGACCGAAGGCAAATTATCGTTAAAAGAGCAATTACAGCAAGCAGGCTTTAGTTTGCCCAAGGCGGTTATTCACACGGGTTCGTTTAACGAAATATGGGTGAGGCATTGGTATCAACAAACGCAACAGTTTTATCATGTTAATAGCAAGCAAGATCTAGCATTAGACACGGATATTGAACCTGAATTAACACTTTTTGATCAAACACGAATACTCGGATATCTCGGTTCATTAAACTTAGTGACTGGGTTGGCAAGTGCTTCGGCGTTACTTAATTGTCCATTTAATAACATTAATCAATTGTGGCTGATTGAGTATTATACCGAGTTAGAAAGCGCTGATTCTCTCACTCAGGTGAATGTTTTTCTTGTCAGTAAGGCTGGCGTTGAACAAAAAGCACTGGCTAATTCGGCTCAAGAATAAAAGGATTTATCATGACAAAATACATTAATGCTCAAGCCGGAGACGAGGCACCTAGTGTTCATTACGATATTGATGAGCTTAGTGCGGATATTAAAACAGGAGGTAATCAAGCGTGGCGACATACCAACGTTGCATTACTTTCGTTAAATATATCCGCCCGTCAGCATAACGCAATTGGCTCCGCTTATGGTGTGGCGGTATTTGCTAAGAAGAAAGACAGTCAAGAGGCGTTTATTACCGAGTGTCAGCGACCTAAATACAAAGGTAGAACGTTAGGTGAAATGGTTAATATCTTTATACCTGATCATATCATTGAGCCTCCTCAGTGGGATGAAGAAAACCAACAAGCAATTTTACCTTGGATAGAGCCTGTAACAGGGCTTGATGTTAATGCAGAGCTAAGCGACTATGATGCCTTTTTATCGTTGGTGGAACAACATATCGGTTGGCAAACGGGTAGCAGTCAAACCATAGAGAAAGATAAAAAAGCACCTGCGCCAACCGTCATGACCGTCAGTGGCAATAACGTATTAGTCAATGGAAAAACCGCGGTGCATAAAGACAGTGGTGGCGTGTTACAAACGGTAGATGTTTGTTTAACCACAGTGGGTAATGCGGTGGTACCTATTCCTTATCCCAATATTGCACTTTCAAGCGATGCGGCAAGCACCGCCTCCTCTGTAAAAATAAACGGTAATCCAGCGTGTCATAAAGACAGCAATTTCGCTAAAAGTACCGGTGATGAAGCAGGTGATCAAAAAGGGGTTAAGAGTGGAACAATTAAAGATAAAGCACACTTCGTTACCTATTCTTTTGACGTATTTGTCGAGGGTAGTGCAATAACCCGGGCAGGGGATTTAATGGTATCAAACAATAAAAATACCCCACCGGCACCTTTAATGCAGCCGCCCGGCCCCATGCCAAGAGGGTTAAAAATTAAAAAGAAAAAAGCGAAACAGGCGCAAAATGACCAACAGCAGATCCTGATTAAAATGTCAGGCAATGAAAAACTCGATACTGATTTAATCGTTAAAGGATAGGGAAATGAGTATTATCACGGCAGACAATATTGAAATAAAAGAAAAACACCGCTCTTTAATATTTGAAGGTGTAGGCGCTGAACAAGAAAACCTATCGTTATTTATTTATGACTATGCTAATCCAAAAAATAAGCAAGGCGCTTATAAAATTCCTTTATATCAAGCTAAAGCGCAACAACCTGATAGCGACGTAGCGGATATCGAATTAGTAAATACCTATCCTTTGATATTTGACACTATCGACAAGACTGATGACCAAATATCGCCCTTACCACAAGGGTATGTTTATATTTTTGTTGACGGTTACTTATGGCGCGAATTAAAAGTTATTGTTGATAAATTCGGTCAACGATTTTTTAGTGATGTAAATTTGGCTTATCAAAAAGGTTTTTTAGTGTGGAAAACCAAAAAAAATGCCGAGTACGCTAATCAAGGCAGAAGAGACGCAACCTGTGAAAAGTTAAGAACGATTCTTGTACCCAACAAACTTAAAGGGCAACAATGTAAAGTTGAAATGGCGTATTCTGAGCAGCAATGGTCATGGACACAAATTCTTAAACTTGGCGGTATGAACCCAGAAGACCCACGTTTAAATTATGGTGATCCACTGTCAAAAGAAGAACGACTATGCCCAGATAAAGCCATTGCCGCCAAAGCCCGCAGTAAAAGAATGCAAGTTATTGATAACTTGTCTGATTTTGAAAACGGTTTTACCCGTAAAGGGCTGATTAAAACAGGCGCTACAATTAATAAAAATATTAGCCATTTTGCCGCGCAAAAGTTAGCGCCAGTGGTCTTAACCAATGGCTTACATGTGGCACGAAACACGATTAACGCCATTTTAACCTGCCAACTAGAAATCGCCGCGACCTTGCATCACATTAAAGGGGTAACCGTTGACGAACAAGGCACCGAAATTGTCGTTGATGCGGTGAAAAAAGCAAAGTTCGAACTTGCAGAGCAAATGATCAATCGTTTCTTTCAAATGAACGACGCTATTCTTGACGGTGATATCAAAGTGCAAGGTAGCGAAGGTGCTGAAAAAGCTCAGCAAAAGCAAGTAGAATACGCTGAAAAAATAAAAGCTTGGCGCGAAGACGGATTAGATCTAGATAACTTAAGAGACTATTTGCACTATGATAAGTTACTAGCGCTTTCAACGTGTATTAAAGACAATCAACTGGTGTTGGCGCAATTAATTGAACAAGACATCGATGTGGTTAAGTTTAAACACTGCATTGAAGATTTTACCTATCATCGTAATGCCCATTATGCACAGGGCATTGACGTACTCAAAGATATCGCCGTCGCCTTTAAACAGCACCCTGCTAATCAGTATTCCACCATTATTTTGGATAAAAAAGACTGGGACGAATTAGAAACCAAATTTACCACCAGTTCAACGCTATTAAAGCTCTTGGGTGAGCACCCAGACGAACCTTTTCATCCTATTGCCGAATTGTTTTTTGCTAAGGAGCCAACAGACCAACCTAAACCTGGCACCTTAGACCTAGAAGTTGAAGATCACCAAGACCCATTTAACCCCAAATTTAGTTTAGAGCGTGTACTGTTAGTCGAACAAGATGAATCGTTTGACCAGCAAGACCAAGAAGCCGTAATGCAAATAGGGCGCAGGCTATCACAAGCATTAATGGGGCTGTCAACGGGGTTATTAGATTTATCATTAATTGCCAGTGCCAACCAAGGCCAAGCGCAAACCGTCGCTGGGTTTAACCAACAAATTCAACAAGAAAAACAGCAAAGTTTAGTAGCCAAACAAAACCTTAACAGTGAAATCAGTGCTCATGCTCTGCGTGAAAAAGAGTTAAAGGCAAAACTTGCCAACGCTGAGCAAGAGTTGGCGCAGAAAACAAAACACTTAAACGCCACCGACGCTGAATATCAACGTCAGCACCTTTTAGCCAAACCTGAAATTGAGCAGTTAAAGAAAGAGCTCGGTGAAATCGACAGCAAGTTAGCGAAAGCGCAAAAGTCATTGCGGCAATTAAATAACCAACTGGTGCAACTAGAAGTTGAAATCGCCCAAAAGGGCAGCGCCCACTTAAGTAAAAATAAAGGGCTAATTTCAACGATGCGGGTGTTAAACCAGTTAGAAGATGGCCAATTTACCGCGCTAGAAATGACCGCGCAAGATTATAAAAATGGTAAGTACGCCGAGGGCTTTATTGCCCTAGATGCTCGCGCACGCGCAGAAATCGCCCAAGAGCTTGGTAAAGAAATACGCGATTTAGTGCGCGCGCAAAACAACAGCCGCACCCGTTTAGCCACCAGCCAAGGCACTGTGGTTGATACCGTTGACGATGTCATGCATATGCGCAGCAACATCAATCGCTTATTGGCGATTGCCGAGCAAGCGCAAACGGTATTAGCAGGTGAGGGCGCATCTGGCTTAAAATTGCAAGTTATCGCCTTAAAAGACAGTGAAAAAGCCACGCATTTAAAAAAACTGTCACTGCAAGATGAAATCAAGCAACTCAACCAAGGGCTGGTTAACCTAAGCAGTGATTTTGATAAAAATGCCATTGCCAATCAAAAGCTTGCTGAATTAGCCAAACAAACAGAAACGCTGGCCAACCAAAAGTTTTTATCTAATACCTCCATCAACGGTTTAACCCGCGCCAATATTGGTATTTTAGGCGCGGTCGGCCTATTTGAAGTGTATAACCTCACCATGGCGATAAATACTGCCGTAAAACAACCTAACGGTAAAAATATTGTATACGCACTGGCGGGAGTAGCCGATTTTGCAGCCGTGATTATGACCTTAACCCGTGAAAGCTATGTCATCAAAGTTGGCCATCCAAGCCCCAAACAACTGGCCAACCTTGTACGTCGCAAACCAGTAACGGCTGAGGTAAAAACCTGGTTTTCACTTACCACATGGATGTATCGCGCAAATATCGCGGCGTCATTATTTAGCGCCTTCATTAGTTTATTTGAGGCTTATCAAGCGTTTCGCCGCGGCGATAACGACGCCGCTTTTGGCTTAGCCACTGCAGGTATCGGATTTGCCGTGGTCGCGATCTCAGATAAGCTCGCGTCAAATGCGCTAAAGCGTGGGCTAAATATTGGCTCGCGCGCGGGTTGGATTGGCCTGTTAATCGTCTTGGTCGGGGTTGTCATTTATTATTGTTTTAAAGATGAAGACATCGAGCGTTGGTTTAAAGTATGCCCATGGGGCACCGATGCCGGTGATGATGATAATAGCGCTACTTGGCTAACCCGCCCCGATTATGCCTTTCATGACTTAGCGCAAAAACTTTTTGCCCCACAAGTGCAAAGCGACAATGTGTTAAAAATAACCAATAGCTATTCACTCACCGCCCACGGGCAAGATATGGTCCACACCTATGAAGACCCAACCGAGGCCTATTTTATTGTTTCTTGCCCCACCAGCACCGCTCCCGAGCATGTGGCGGTTGAATTTGCCGTTAAACCGAAAGCCGATTTATTTGACTTTAACGGCAACGACGAACACTACCGTAACATCATCCTAGGTAAAGCCGTTGGCCAAGGCCAACCATGGTTACAAGCCTTTTGGGATAATATCACCGTAACAAGCCTCTCGGGTGGGCAGGGTTTGCGCCTTGACCTAAACCAGTTTAACTGCGCTCCGCTATTTAAAAAGTTTAACACCACGGCGCTCACTTTTAGGCTAAGGCTAAAAACGTATCCAAAAGGCAAAGGGGTCCCCGTTAGCGCCAGCTTTACCGACAATGAATATAAACTACCGATCAGCGAGCGCGATGATGACGGCACCTTTACCGATGCCATCGACTGGCAATCCGCTGAGGTTAACCTATCGCTGCGTAATCGAGCATTAAAGCAACAATTAGGACTAATATAACCGATGATAACCGTCGTAACTCAAACACCACAAAATGCCATCAATACCGTTGAAGTGACAAAAGCGCTTAGGCCACCCAAAAAGCCCGCGGAAATAAAACTGGGCAAATATTTTCGTAAGGCAGAGTTAGCATACGACGATATCTTTGGTTTTCAAACAGATATTTTCGCATTTGATGGCCGTTATGCGAATTTGATTATGCCAGGCTCCCTTCGAGATAGTGATCATTGGGCTAATGGCGCTACAGCTATGATGTTTGCCGTGATAATACTAATACTTCAATTGATAATCTTATACAATCACGGTTTTTTTATCATATTAGAGGGCTATGATCTGCTCGCGCAGGCGCTATTGGTGCCTTATGCGCTGATTCAGTTTAAAAAATCGAAAAAAAAACAAGCATTGGCTGTGGTATGTGACCGCAAAACCGGTAACGTAAACTTTCCTGCCTTTGGGGGTAATCCTGAATTAGTCATCCCGTTTTCAGAAGTGGAAATGTATATGGGCTCCATTGCTTATAGCCGCGGTTCAGGTATGCCAACCAATATTATTGCGCCAAAAATGTACCCCAAAACAGCAAAGTATGATTTTCAATACCCGGTATTATGTGCTGACAGTTATGATGAGCTATGTAAATTTTGGACAGTACTGACCGAGTTTATGGATAAAAACAAACCTATCCCTTATGGCGCGATGTCGTCGATTCAATCGCATCTTGATGACGATAGAGCAGCGATATGGCCGGGTACCGATGTACTGACCCGTTTTCCGCTAGACCCCGAAATAAAAGATAACTACCGCTATGTCTATTTTAAAAATGAAGATGGCACAGTGGAATATCCGCCTGAGGAGATAACCCATGTCATTGCCCCGTATAGCGATGACCCAGAGCTATTACAACAAAATATCGAGCGCGCTTATCAACTGAAATTATTGATATTTTATTAAAAAAACTTAACCGATATGGATATCTTGATCATGCAAGACGACGTTAACTTTCAGAAGGTGTCACTGCCTCAACTGGCCAATCGTGATTGGCAAATGTATGTAGAGTGTATCGACTGGCAAACTGACGAGGTGAACTTGGTATTTCGTAATCGGGCACTAAAGCTACAACTAGGATTAATATAACCGATGATAACCGTCGTAACGCAAACACCACAAAATGCCATTAATACTGATAAAGTGACAAAAGCGCTCAGGCCACCTAAAAAGCCCGCGGAAAAAAAACTGGGTAAATATTTTCGTAAAGCCGAGTTAGCCTATGACGATATTTTTGGCTATCAAACTCGTACTTCAACGTACGACGGCCGCTATGCGAAATTGACCATGCCTGGCTCTGCTCGAGACAGTGACCATTGGGCCAATGGCGCTACAGCTATGATGTTTGCCGTGATAATACTAATACTTCAATTAATAATCTTATACAATCACGGTTTTTTTATCATATTAGAGGGCTATGATTTACTCGCGCAGGCACTATTAGTGCCTTATGCACTGGTTCAGTTTAAAAAATCGAAAAAAAAACAAGCCTTGGCTGTGGTGTGTGACCGCAAAACCGGTAACGTAAACTTTCCTGCCTTTGGGGGTAATCCTGAATTAGTCATCCCGTTTTCTGAAGTGGAAATGTATATGGGCTCCATTGCTTATAGCCGCGGCTCTGGGATGCCGACTAATATTATTGTGCCGAAAATGTATCCCAAAACAGCAAAGTATGATTTTCAATACCCGGTATTATGTGCTGACAGTTATGATGAGCTATGTCAATTTTGGACAGTACTGACCGAATTTATGGATAAAAACAAACCTATCCCGTATGGCGCGATGGCGTCGATTCAATCGTATCTTGATAAAGATAAGGCGGCTATATGGGAAGGAACAAAAATACGAGAGCCTTTGCCGCTTGACCCCGAAATAAAAGATAACTACCGCTATGTCTATTTTAAGAATGAAGATGGCTCAGTGGAATACCCGTTTGATGAAATTACCCATGTTATTGCCCCGTATAGCGATAACCCTGAGCTATTACAACAAAATATCGAGCGCGCTTATCAACTGAAAATATTGATATTTTATTAAAAAAACTTAACCAATATGGATATCTTGATCAGGCTAGACGACGTTAACTTTCAGAAGGTGTCACAGCATCAACTGGCCAATTGCGATGGCGATTGGCGATTGTATGTAGAGTGTATCGACTGGCAAACCGCCGAGGTGAACTTGGTACTCCGTAATCGTGCCTTACAACAACAATTAGGACTAAATTAATAAATGACTTCTAAACAGCCTAGCAACAATCCTGACTGTAAAATTAACACGGATAAGCTTACTCAAGCACTGCGGCCACCGAAAAAGCCTATGGAAAAATACTTAGGTAAGCACTTTCGTAAAGTGGAACTTGCTTATGAAGATATTTTGGGTTTTCAATCCTATGTATCCGCATTTGATGGTCGTTATGCCACCTTGATTATGTCAGGATCTGCTCAAGATACTTGGTATTCTGCATTTGGTATAAATGCGCTACTCTTTTTTGCAGCAATATTGGTTCCACAACTTGTTTCTTTTTCTGCAGGAAATGGTTTTTTAGCGTTTAAAGGTTGGGGTGTTCTACTTCAATTGTTTTTATTAATATCTGCTATGGTTTTATTTATTAAATCAAAAAAAAAACAAGCCTTGGCTGTGGTATGTGACCGCAAAACCGGTAACGTAAACTTTCCCGCCTTTGCGGGTAATCCTGAATTAGTCATTCCGTTTTCGGAAGTGGAGATGTACCGTGGCTCCATTGCTTATAGCCGCGGTTCGGGAATGCCCGCTGAAATTATTGTGCCGAAAATGTACCCCAAAACAGCGAAGTATGATTTTCAATACGACGTTTTATGTGCTGACAGTTATGATGAGCTATGTAAATTCTGGACAGTACTGACCGAATTTATGGATAAAAACAAACCTATCCCTTATGGGGCGATGGCGTCGATTCAATCGTATCTTGATAAAGATAAGGCGGCTATATGGGAAGGAACAAAAATACGAGAGCCTTTGCCGCTAGACCCAGAAATTAAAGATAACTACCGCTATGTCTATTTTAAGAATGAAGATGGCACAGTGGAATACCCGCCTGAGGAGATAACCCATGTTATTGCCCCGTATAGCGATAACCCTGAGCTATTACAACAAAATATCGAGCGCGCTTATCAACTGAAATTATTGATATTTTATTAAAAAAACTTAACCGATATGGATATCTTGATCAGGCTAGACGACGTTAACTTTCAGAAAGTGTCACTGCCTCAACTGGCCAATCGTGATGGCGATTGGCGATTGTATGTAGAGTGTATCGACTGGCAAACCGCCGAGGTTAATCTATCGCTGCGTAATCGAGCATTAAAGCAACAACTAGGATTAATATAACCGATGATAACCGTCGTAACTCAAACACCACAAAATGCCATTAATACTGATAAAGTGACAAAAGCGCTCAGGCCACCTAAAAAGCCCGCGGAAAAAAAAACTGGGTAAATATTTTCGTAAGGCAGAGTTAGCATACGACGATATCTTTGGCTATCAATCACGTGGTTTCGCATTTGATGGCCGTTATGCGAATTTGATTATGCTAGGCTCCTTTCGAGACATGTGGCATAAAGCATTGGGTGATTGTGCTCTTTTATTTGCCGTCATTATATTAAGTGCTCAATTGCTCGGTTTGTATTTTCACGGTTTATTTTTGGTCTTAGAGGGCTATGGTTTGCTCGCGCAGGCGCTATTGGTGCCTTATGCGCTGATTCAGTTTAAAAAATCGAAAAAAAACAAGCCTTGGCTGTGGTGTGTGACCGCAAAACCGGTAACGTAAACTTTCCTGCCTTTGGGGGTAATCCTGAATTAGTCATCCCGTTTTCAGAAGTAGAAATGTATATGGGCTCCATTGCTTATAGCCGCGGCTCTGGGATGCCGACTAATATTATTGTGCCGAAAATGTATCCCAAAACAGCAAAGTATGATTTTCAATACCCGGTATTATGTGCTGACAGTTATGATGAGCTATGTCAATTCTGGACAGTACTGACCGAGTTTATGGATAAAAACAAACCTATCCCGTATGGCGCGATGTCGTCGATTCAATCGCATCTTGATGACGATAGAGCAGCGATATGGCCGGGTACCGATGTACTGACCCGTTTTCCGCTTGACCCCGAAATAAAAGATAACTACCGCTATGTTTATTTTAAGAATGAAGATGGCTCAGTGGAATACCCGCCTGAGGAAATAACCCATGTCATTGCCCCGTTTAGTGATAACCCTGAGCTATTACAAAAAAATATCGAGCGCGCTTATCAACTGAAATTATTGATATTTTAGTGGATAACGTGATGGACATGTAAACTTAAAAAGGAGTGTAAATTATGAACAAGGATAAACTTACGATAGCGCTTGATACGTTGCCAACGTTTGTCAAGGTAGATGGGCTTAGTCACTATATTGAGGCTAAATTAACTAGGACTTATTTTGTCTTTTTAGCTTATTTATGTATCGGTATAGCATTTTTCGCAGGTCTAACGGGTATTTTTGGGCCTAGCTCAATTATTGTCGGTTCGAGATTATCTATTGGCGAATTTTGGCTGTTGTATCCAGGGCCGATATTGAGTGTTGCGATGCTCTTAGCTATGGCGTTTCATTACTTATCTCAACCTAAACCGTTATCAGATGTTAATGGTTTTTTTGCTGAGCACATAAAGCTAAGCGTTGATAGTAAAGTACTTGAACGTGATGATTATTACGTTGAACTTATTGGAGACAATGGTTTTATCATTGTTAAAAGTAAAGATGATGCCATGGAGTTTATGCTAGCATTTTGTGACAGTTTGGAGCAGCGAGTTGAAGAGAAACTAGAACGAATTGAACAAAGTTTATTACTGTTAGAAAAAGGAGAATAAATTGATTAATGTAAAAGGATTGTGCGCCACTGGAATTGTTTTTTTACTGATGGCCTGCACTGAGTATAAGGAAGTAGAAGTTGGAAGTGTTACGAGTAAAGGCAACACAGGACTTGAAAATTGGCTAAAAATAAAAAATGAATTGAATAATTATATCATTGCATATGGTTATGACCGAATACATAAGTTATCCCATCAGGATAACAAAATTATTGTTAAAATTGATCAAGAGAGCGAACTTGCATCAGATCAACAATTCATAAGTTTAGTTAAGCGTTTTTTTTCAAGTAATGATCATGTGGGAAAAATTCTAATTAAGTTTGATGATCTTAGTCTAGCCTCGCCAGAGCTGATAGATTATGTAAGTGATAATGAATATATAGCGAATGAACTTTCCGGAGATGTATTGCCAGAGCTACTATTTAATGAGCTTTCACGAGAAGTAACCTGTGTGATTAAGGTGCCTCTGGCTAATGTTATGCCATCTTTTGAAGTACATAAAAAAACGAAAGAGCGTATAGCCGAAGAACGTTATCTGGAAAGCTTAGGCATGGCGTTTGAGCCTCAAATGCTTAACTATCAAGTATTATATGGTGATTCAGAGGTTTTTCCATTTGCTGCATCGGACTATGAGATCACAACTGAGCAGTCGCCAATGTTGTACAATGGTCAAAACTTTACACAAAGCTTCTTAAAAGTTCATCTTGGTGTGTTGGAAAATGTTGAAACGTATACAACATTTATTGATCCAAACAACAGTAAAAATAATAGCCATGCGACTTCATCTTCACATTTTGCTCGTTGTGAAAAGCTGATTGATGATTTATCAGGAGAGCAAAAAAATGTTTTGCGAAGAAGAAAGATGAACATCTAACCGATAAACTTTTTGATTTTAGTCAGCGATAATCGTGAGGTTACTCATCAGATAAACGCAGTGCAAAGCAGTGCCTATGTGTATTTAGGCGCTGACCCATTAATGGATTATGTTGACTAGCTCAAACCTAACTAATTGAAAATTCGGAGTTAACCTGTGACAGAAGCACACCGTAAATCGCATCCACGCTTTTACCAAAACTATGACTATATGGATGAATATATTTCGCCAGAGCAAGCAAAAGAGATGTTTGATGTAGAAGACTATAATCATTGGCGTGAAAAAAAAGTCGGTTATTCAATTATTTATCCGCCTAATACAGTGTTGGAGCCAGAGCCACCTGGACGAAAAAAAATACTAATAGATGGTGCGATAGTATTTGATAATCGAACCAAAGCTCAAATGGATGCCGATTGGGATAAAAGAATGAAGCAATGGGCGCTAGAAAACCCTGAGGAAAACGCTCGAATTGATAAACGTTTTGATAATCGTACTAAATATGAAGAAAGAGGTGTTTTTTATGAGCCTGTTAACAAAGACTATTTACACCAACAAAGTTACCAACAGCGTTTAGCAAAAGCTGAGCAACTTAATGGTTGCAAGTTTAAAGACTCACCACCGCTTAACAGTAAACGCTGGCAAAAAATGAGTAATGTCCTTAAAAGAGAAGACAATAACCAGAGTTTAGGGAATTTATGCGATGGTAAAACCTGTGTGCTCGGCCGCTTAAACGGCTTTACCATGCTAACACTCATGGTTGGTTTTTTAGGTTTTCTATTTTCATTTTTACATGCCTTTGATGAACCGATATTTTTCTTAGTTGCGTTGGGCTTTATTGGTTTGGGGCTATGTTATCAGTTTGTTCTCCCGTTTGACCGTTTTGTATTTGACCGTCACACTGGTTAGTTAAGACCCCACATAACTGGTGGCGGCGCTCGTTTTATATCCCGTATGAAGATTTAGCCTGCTTTGATGGCGGTGTTGTAAAAGCGGCCCGCGGTGGTGGCGCACGCCAAACCGCTAAAATTCGCTGTATGAAAACCCCCAAACGTTTTTATTTAAAAACCCCTGAATTTATTTTACGCATGGGTGGTTTAAGCCAACCTTGTTGGGCAGGTTATTATGAGTTTATGGATATTACCAAACCGGTAAACGATCATCTGCATGAAAGCATTGAGTATTACTACAGTATTGATCGCAATGCGCTCGAAACCGGCCCATTTCCAGAAGAAATGAAACCTTACCTTGACGCGGAAGATGGTCAAGTTAACCGTGAAGAGGTGTGGTAACAGATGTTAGAATAGATAATCGATTTGATAATTGTTTAAGAAAAGAAAATTTAATTGGACTTGAAATAGAGAGTCATAGAATTAAGCCCTGAAACTTTGATTTCAGGGCTTTGATTAAAAGTGTTTTAGTTTAAACGTTTTATTGATTTGCTTTTGCAATAATAGCTCTGGCCATTTCGTCTGCAACTATGCCTGTTGGCTTGTCTTCAGCTTTTGCTTTTTCAAATACTTTCATTAGCGTGTCGTAAATGCGCTCAACCAAACGAGTTGCTTCTTCTGAGCAGTAGGGCTCTGGATAGATTTCTAACGAAACGTTAATAATACCACCAGCGTTGATAACATAATCTGGAACGTAAAGAATATTGGCTTCTTTTAAAACGTTGTCATGGCGCGCCTCTGCTAACTGATTGTTGGCACAACCTGCGATGATAGAGGCTTTTAATTGGGGAATGGTGTCGTCATTTATTGAAGCACCTAATGCACAGGGTGAAAATACATCGACATCTTGTTTGTAGATATCATCTAAACCAACGATTTTCGCTCCAAACTCAGAGGCAGCATTATCTAACGCAATTTGGTTAATATCAGTGACGATTAACTCTGCGCCAGCAGCATGTAACTTGCGGCATAAATCATAACCAACACTACCTAAACCTTGTACAGCAACTTTGATACCGGTCAAATCTTCTTTGCCCAGTTTAAATTTAACCGCGGCTTTTATGCCTAAGAATGTCCCTAAGGCAGTAAATGGTGCTGGGTTACCACTTTTACCGTCAAGGCCTGCAACGAATTCTGTTACTGTGTTTACTGTTGCCATATCACCCGTGGTAATATTAACATCTTCGGCAGTGTAGTATCGGCCACCTAAGTTATCTACCGCTTTACCAAACGCTTTGAATAAAGCGTCTGATTTTAACGCTTTAGGATCGCCAATAATAACCGCTTTACCACCGCCAAGTTTTAAACCGGCCATGGCGTTTTTATAAGTCATGCCGCGAGATAAACGTAAAACGTCTTTTAGTGCCGCTTGGTCGTCACTATAATTCCAAAAACGGCAGCCACCAGCGGCTGGGCCTAATGCGGTACTGTGAACGGCGATAATGGCTTTAAGTCCAGTTTCTTTGTCGCTGCAATAGACGACTTGTTCGTGATCGTCAAAATCCACTAAATCAAAAAAAGACACGTATTCTCTCCAAACTTTGTTATTCGCTTTATTATGAAAGGCAATTGGTAATGTTTTATTGCGCGCAAGATATCATTTAGCTGCCTTGATAGCTAGAATAGATTTTTAAAATAATAATGAGTGAGTGTAAAGCTAAATCACCACTTATCAACCAGTGGTTAAATATTGGTAACTAAATAACTAAAACGGGTTACTAATGGCTTAAATACACTTTGGTATCTTTGATATTTTCGGTATTACAGACCATGCGTTGGCGAGGTAAACCGGCTTCCATAAATACCGCTCCAGCAGGAGAGAATTGATGTTTACGAAAGTAATCGACCGCATCGAGGGGGCTGTAGATAAAAACTTCGTCGAGTTTAAGCTCGTTGGCTATGGTGATCAGACTGGAAATAACGAGTTTATCGACTTTGCGCTTGCGGTACTTAGGGAGCACCGCGATACGACTTATTTCACCGGTTTGTAAGATACGGCCAGTGGCAATCGGCTCTTGATTTTTATCATCGCAAACCAATACGTGATAGGCATGGCGATCTCGACGATCAAACTCAACTTTTTTTGGAATGCGGTGCTCGCAAACAAACACCCGCTCTCTTACGGTTTTTAATAGTGGCGCTGCCACTTCCCATTGCACACGGCTAACACTGTACGACATAACTCTCTTTATTCTATATACCAGTACCCCTTATTTAACACTCTAGTTAACAACTGGTGGTTTTTCAAACATGAGAGGAAACTTTTTGCATTATTCATGGTCAAAGGTGCGTTACCGGCTAATATCGTGGCAAATTCCCAGTTCGAATCTTCAATTAAAAACTCATCACCATTGATGTAAAGCGCCTTTTTAGGCTGTGTTAACACAAGTGCTTTAATACCTGAAACTGGATAAAACTGTAACTGTTGTTCGTCGGTAAACGACATCACTTGTTGTTCACTAAACGGCTCCATTGGGATCAGTAATTCAAGCGCATGGTGGCTTTGAGTTAGGTACTTTGCTAAGGCTTGGTTAAAAAACTCAGCGTCGTCTAACTGAGTTTTCATAAAAGCTCTAAGGCGCTCAATGTCTTCATCTGCTAAAAGTTGAGGCGTCTGTGAAAGTTTTCGGTCTTGATCACCAAAGCGTTGCTCACCTAAGTTATCATCGATGAGTCTATCGGCGACACCAGAGAATAATTCTTGATTATTGGGCGCTTGAAACCCAATTGAATAATTAAGTGAATTTTCAATCGATACGCCATTATGAGGGTGGTTTGGCGGAATATAAAGTAAATCACCCGCTTCAGTTACTTCGTCAATAACAGGTTTAAAGCTCGATACTTGTTTAAGATCTGGATGAGGTAATAAGGTTTCAAGCGTATCGTCGGGTTTACCAACTTGCCAGCGTCGTTTCCCTTCACCTTGTAAAATAAAAACATCGTATTGATCTAAGTGCGGGCCTACTCCACCTTCAGGGGTTGAGAAGCTCACCATAACATCATCAACACGCCATCGTGGTACAAAATTAACTAAATTGATCAGTTGGTCGGTATCACGAGACCAGTTGTTAACCGCTTGAACAAGTAATGTCCAGTGGCTTTCTCCAAATTGGTCAAAGGATTCAAACGGGCCATGGTCGACGTGCCAATTACCGTCATTTTTTTGTGAAATTATCCGCGACTCAATTTCTTCTTCCATGGCCAAACCCGCTAACTCGTCGGCGGCTATGGTGCCGGTAAACCCCGGAAGGGCTTGCTTGATCAGTAATGGTTTTTTTTGCCAATACTCGCTTAAAAATTGTGCTGGGGTTAGGTCGCCCCAATGGATCTTGTTCATGCATTTCTCCAATGAAAAAGGGGAGCCATGTGGTTCCCCTTTACCTCTAACAACTAACTATTGAGCTTAGTTTAATTCGTCAATAAACGATACAGCGCGGCCAATGTAGCTTGCTGGTGTTAATTGACATAATTGTTCTTTTACTTCGTTTGGTAGTTCAAGGTTCATAATGAATTCACGCATTGAAGGGCCGTCAACACGCTTACCACGCGTTAACTCTTTTAATTTTTCATATGGTTTTTCAATACCGTAACGACGCATAACCGTTTGTACAGGTTCTGCTAATACTTCCCAGTTTTGATCTAATTCAGCAAGCAGTGCTTCTTCGTTTACTTGAAGTTTGCTCATCCCTTTTAATGTCGCTTGATAAGCGATCAATGAATGGGCAAAACCTACCCCTAAGTTTCTTAATACTGTCGAGTCGGTTAAGTCACGTTGCCAACGTGAAACAGGAAGCTTTTGGGCTAAATGAGCAAATAACGCATTGGCAATGCCTAAGTTCCCTTCTGAATTTTCAAAATCAATTGGGTTAACTTTGTGTGGCATGGTTGACGAGCCAATTTCACCGGCGATGGTTTTTTGCTTAAAGTGTCCTAAGGCTATATAACCCCAAACGTCGCGGTCAAAGTCAATTAATATCGTATTTAAACGCGCTACCGCATCAAATAATTCGGCGATATAATCGTGTGGCTCGATTTGTGTGGTAAAAGCGTTCCACGTTAACCCTAAAGAGCTGACAAATTCCTCCGAAAACTGATGCCAGTTAACTTCAGGGTAAGCAGAAAGGTGGGCATTGTAGTTACCTACTGCACCATTAATTTTACCTAAAAGCTCGATATTAGCGATTTGCTCACGTTGACGTTGTAAACGCACATAAACGTTAGCAAATTCTTTACCCATGGTGCTTGGAGAAGCAGGCTGACCGTGAGTACGACACATCATCGGGATGGTTTTATATTCTTGGGCTAACGTTTTTAACTCAGCTAAGATGGTATCAATGCTTGGCAATAATACTGTTTCACGGCATTCGTGTAACATTAAACCGTGCGAAAGGTTGTTAATGTCTTCTGAGGTACAAGCAAAGTGAATAAATTCAGTAATGGCATTTAACTCTTCGTTATCAGCCACTTTTTCTTTTAAAAAGTATTCTACCGCTTTTACGTCGTGATTGGTTGTCGCTTCAATGGTTTTTACGCGTGTCGCATCTTGTTCATTAAAGTTCGCAACGATATCATCGAGTACTTGGTTTGCTGCGGCTGAAAAAGCGGGAACTTCTTTAATTTCAGCTGTTGCTGCGAGTTTTTGTAACCATCTAACTTCAACAGTAACACGGTATTTGATCAAGCCAAATTCGCTAAAAATAGGGCGCAATGCTGCAGCTTTACTGCCGTAACGACCATCTACTGGTGATATTGCACTTAACGCTGAAAGTTCCATAGTAGTTTCCTGAATTAAAAGTGTTAAATTAAATATTTCGTAATAAGTTTTCTGCGCATTCAACGATTTTTCCGCGTGAAAAAATAATCGAACGACGTTTGCCACCCACTTGTCGCCATAAAACCGCGCTGCGTATGCCTGCGAGCAATAACGCTCTAATTTTATGTTGGTTGGTTGGCTGTTTAAGTATTTCTGGATTGCCCGCTACTTGGATTGGTGTACCGAGTGGGCTGATAATGTCACTGTATATACTGGCTAAACTGGCGATTAAGGTATCGCTAGTTATCTCATAATGCATTAACTGACGCTGGCATTCGCTAATACGCTCGCCAAGTTCATTTAACTTTGCGCTGCTTTTTGATAATCGGCGCTCTAAACTTAATAAGCTAACCACGTAACGGGTAATTTCTGGATCTTTATTGGTGGAATTATTGCCAAGGTGAGTGGCAACCACGTTAAGCCCGGTTTTTAAGTTGGCTAAATCATCACCGTATACTGCTAACGTACTACTGGGAGAGGTTTCAATAATACTGTTAAGTAAAATCGCCAGTTCATTGTCATCGATTTGACCATGTCGAGATAACCGTTGTACGTTTTGAGCGACTTGACATACTGCCGCGAGCGTAATGGTTTGTTCTGATAATGCTTGCATAAAAAGGTAAGATTTCCGTCAAAAATTAGCGAATTAAGGTGTTAATAATTGCGCCACCAAGACAAACATCATCTTGATAGAACACCACGGATTGACCCGGTGTAACCGAGCTTTGAGCTTCATTAAACATGACGAGGAATTCATCAGGGTTTTCGCTTGGCGATAACGTGCAAGCAACATCTTGCTGACGGTAACGCGTTTTTACTGTGCAATGAATCGCTTCAGTTATTGGCTCCCGCGCCACTAAGTGCAATTGATTAGCGATTAAGCCTTTAGAAAATAGGCGAGGGTGATTGTGCCCTTGTCCAACAATTAACACGTTACGATCGAGATCTTTATCAACGACGTACCAAGGTTCATCTCCAGCATTGGCTAAACCACCAATCCGCAAGCCTTTACGTTGACCAAGGGTGTGATACATTAAGCCATCATGCTCACCAATGGCATCGCCTTCAGCCGATTCTATAACACCTGGTTGCGCAGGCAAATATTGTTGTAAGAAGTCTTTAAACTTGCGCTCACCGATAAAACATATACCGGTTGAGTCTTTTTTATTGGCTGTGACCAAATCAGCTTTTTCTGCAATGGCTCTAACTTCTGGCTTTTCAATATGGCCAACAGGAAATAACGTTTGGCCAATTTGCTCGTGTGATAAGGTGTAAAGAAAATAACTTTGATCCTTGTTGTTATCACGGCCTCTGATCATGACCCATTTTCCATCGCGAAATTCACGCTGGACATAGTGACCTGTGGCAATGTAATCGGCACCTAAGTCTTCACAAGCAAATTCAAGGAATGCTTTGAACTTGATTTCTTTGTTACACATAATATCTGGGTTTGGTGTTCGGCCTGCTTTATATTCAGCAAGAAAATATTCAAATACGTTATCCCAGTATTCTGTCGCAAAGTTAATTGTGTGCAGTTTTATACCTAGTTTTTCACACACCATTTGCGCATCTTTCAGATCCTCAGCAGCTGCGCAATATTCATCGGTATCGTCTTCTTCCCAATTTTTCATAAAAAGACCTTCTACTTGGTAACCTTGCTGTTGCAGCAAGTAAGCAGAAACAGAAGAATCAACACCACCTGACATACCAACGATTACTTTGGTTTGCTCTGGTAGTTTACCTTTAGGGTCGTTTGTTGTGTAAAATTGGCTATCCGACATTAATACATCAAAAGTCTATGGAAAATTGGCGCAAAATTATAGCACGCTTGCGCTAAGAGGCATAGATTAAAGATTAGATTTTATTAACGAAATGTCGATTTTATTGCCAGCCAAATAATCATTAATGCAATCCAGTACCATTGGTGAACGTAACTGTGCTTGTTTTGCTTGGATCTCTTCAAGCGTTAGCCAATGCGCGGCAATGATATCGCTATCTTGTGGTTTAGTCGCCAACATTTGACTGAGTTCAATCACAAAAGCAAAACGTAAGAAATACAAGTTAAGCTCTGGGCGGTGAAAATAATAAATACCACTACAATATTGTGGCGTCAGCGCAAGGCCGGTTTCTTCTAACAGTTCGCGCTTACAGGCATTAAACAAGTTTTCGTTGGCTTCAATATGGCCAGCGGGCTGATTAAATACGGTTTGACCGTTTTCCGTTTCTTCTACCAACAAAAAGCGATTTTCGGCAACGACAATTGCAGCTACCGTGGTATTGGGTTTGAATTGGTCATCATTTTCAATGGGTTGTGCTTTAGGTGTCAGATTATTTTGCTTTTGCACCGGTTAAATCCTTAGTTAACTTTTTATAGTGGCCATTATCAATGCCTTCAAGGGTATATTGGCCTATGCGGTATCGGATCAATCGCAGCGTTGGAAAGCCAATATGGGCGGTCATACGTCTGACTTGACGATTACGACCTTCATTAATGGTAATTTCTAACCAAGACGTTGGAATTGAAGCACGCTCTCGTATCGGCGGAACACGTGGCCAAATATCTGGAGCGTTGATTAAGTTTACTGTTGCAGGTAAGGTTAGGCCATCTTTTAATTCAACACCAACCCTTAGTTTTTCCAAGTCAGTTTCAGTTGGGATGCCCTCTACCTGTGCCCAATAGGTTTTACCGGTTTTTTGCGTTGGGTTTGCTAATTTGTGTTGTAATTTACCATCGTTGGTGAGTAGCAGCAGACCTTCACTGTCTCTATCTAAGCGACCAGCAGCATAGACATCTTTTACTGGAATAAAATCTTTTAACGTTTGGCGATTATTATCGTCGGTAAATTGGCTTAGGACATCGTATGGTTTATTAAACAGCACAATAATTTGCTTGTTAATCGCACGGCGAACTGCTGGTCGTACCTTTTTGTGGTGTTTGTTTTTTAGCCCGTTTGGCCGCGGTTTTCGGTTAGCTGTCACTATTTATTGCCTTTTTAACCTTTAACTTGTTTTAGCTAGCTATTTTAATGCGCCTTAAATTTAGATACTATGCGCGCGCAAAAAAAATTTTCTGACAAAATGAATGCTAATCTGCCAATCGTGCATGATTATTCGTTTTGTCTCAAGTTCGCCTAATATTAGCAGGAAAAGAAATGACTACAGAATCGTCTAAAATCATTTATACCATTACTGATGAAGCGCCAGCATTGGCGACGCAATCTTTGTTACCTATTGTTAAAGCGTTTACCTCGTCATCAAACATTGATGTTGAAACTCGCGATATTTCTCTAGCAGGGCGTATCATTGCAAACTTCCCGAAGTATTTAACAGAAGAGCAACGTATTGGTGATGCACTAGCAGAATTAGGTGAATTAGCAAAAACACCCGAAGCTAACATTATTAAATTACCTAATATTTCAGCGTCAATTCCACAATTACAAGCGGCAATTAAAGAGTTGCAAGCTAAAGGGTATGACTTACCTGATTATCCAGCTGAACCTCAAAATGAAGCAGAAGAGTCAATTAAACTTACTTATGCAAAAGTATTAGGCTCGGCAGTAAACCCGGTATTACGTGAAGGTAACTCTGACCGTCGTGCGCCAAGTGCTGTTAAAAACTACGCCAAGAAAAACCCACATTCAATGGGGGCTTGGTCAAAAGACTCTAAATCTCACGTTGCACACATGAGTGAAGGTGACTTCTACGGCAGTGAAAAATCAATGACGGTTGAAGGTGCTACTGATATGCGTATTGAATACGTTGATACAGCAGGCAATATCACCGTTTTAAAAGATAAAGTTGCATTAGAAGATAAAGAAATAATCGATGCTTCTGTAATGAACGTTAAAGCCTTAGTAGAGTTTTTTGAAGCAGAAACACAAAAAGCAAAACAAGAAGACGTTTTATTATCACTCCACATGAAAGCAACCATGATGAAGGTTTCAGACCCGGTTATTTTCGGTCATGCAGTGAAAGTTTTCTACAAAGACGTATTTGCTAAACATGCGGCGACGTTTGAACAATTAGGTGTTGATGTTAACAATGGTATTGGTGACGTTTACGCTAAAATTGAGCGCTTACCTGCTGAGCAAAAGGCAGAAATTGAAGCGGATTTAAATGCGGTTTACTCACAGCAGCCACCGCTTGCTATGGTTGATTCTGATCGTGGTATCACCAACTTACACGTACCAAGCGATGTTATTATCGATGCGTCGATGCCAGCGGCACTTCGCGCTTCTGGTCAAATGTGGGGGCCAGACGGTAAACAAAAAGATACCAAATTCATGATCCCTGATCGTAACTATGCTGGAGTTTTCCAAGCAGTGGTTGATTATTGTCGTGAAAATGGTGCATTTGATCCAACAACAATGGGTACGGTTCCAAATGTTGGTTTAATGGCTAAGAAAGCTGAAGAGTACGGTTCACATGACAAAACTTTCATGGCCAAAGGCGATGGTGTCATCCGCGCAGTTAATATTGCAACAGGTGAAGAATTGTTGTCACAACAAGTCTCGCAAGGCGATATTTTCCGTATGTGTCAAACCAAAGATGCCCCTATCCAAGACTGGGTTAAATTAGCGGTGACACGTTCACGTTTATCAGAAACTCCAGCAGTATTCTGGTTAGATGAAAACCGTGCTCACGACGCACAAATGATTAAAAAGGTGAATACCTATTTAGCGGATCATGACACCAGTGGTCTAGATCTTCGTATCTTAGCGCCAGTTGATGCTTGTCAGCACACGCTAGAACGTTGTGGTAAAGGTTTAGATACCATTTCAGTGACTGGTAACGTATTACGTGATTACTTAACGGATTTATTCCCAATTTTAGAGCTTGGCACGAGTGCTAAGATGCTTTCAATTGTACCACTAATGAACGGTGGTGGTTTATTTGAAACGGGTGCAGGTGGTTCTGCGCCAAAACACGTTCAACAATTTGAAAAAGAAAACCACTTACGTTGGGATTCACTTGGTGAATTCTTAGCATTAGCTGCTTCACTTGAACATGTTGCCAATACAACCGGCAATAAAAAAGCGCAAGTATTAGCCGATACATTAGATGCAGCGACAGGTAAGTTCTTAGACGAAAATAGATCGCCATCTCGTAAGGTTGGTGAGCTAGATAATCGTGGTAGTCACTTTTACTTAGCGATGTATTGGGCACAAGCGCTTGCTGAGCAAACCGAAGACGAAGAGTTAAAAACAGCGTTTACTGCGGTAAGCCAGGCGTTGACTAAGCAAGAAGCTAAAATTGTTGAAGAGTTAAATAGTGCGCAAGGTACTGCAATGAATATCGGTGGTTACTACAGCCCTGACGTTGAGTTAGCCGCTAAAGCAATGCGCCCAAGTGAAACATTAAATACGATTTTATCTAGTTTGTTATAATCGTTTTAAATCATTCACATTTTACAAAAAAGGTTAAGCGGGTGCTTAGCCTTTTTGTTTATCTATTAGCGGGTACTTTACAACAAAACTTTAACAAGCATCAGCTAGTGCAATTTTGCACAAAAGTTAATCATATCGTTAGCTTAATTCAAAAAAAGTGCTAAAAATGACAATTATCGCTTTACAAATTAATAGCTACTCTTTAATATTCGCACCGCTTTAGCGAGTTGTTAAAGCATTCGGTGAGATGGCTGAGTGGTCGAAAGCACTGGTCTTGAAAACCAGCAGGTGTTAATAGCGCCTCTAGGGTTCAAATCCCTATCTCACCGCCATATAAAGAAAAAACCGCCTAGATGGCGGTTTTTTTGTTTTAAGTATCTTAAATTTCATTTCGTTACTGAAGTTCCAATAGTGGTTGCCAATATTGATAAAACGGATTAAGTTGTGAGGAATGGCAATACATTTTAGATTACGCCTGCCTATGGAGTATTAACATGGAATCTGTTAACCCTAAACTAATTGTTTTACTCATTTCTGCATTTTGTTTATGGGTTTTTGTTCAATATACCAATCCCTATCAAGAATATGGTACTGATGATTTTTGGTTGTCAGCAACCATTGATGATGTTGGTCAGATACCTGATGAAGTATTAGCACCCAATAATCAAAATGGGCCAGCTATCATGTGGGCAGCCGCTAATGTAAAAGATCCAAATATTATTAAAGCATTGGTGGAACGTGGGGCAGACGTTAATGAGCGTGATAGCCTGTTTAAAGGGACTGCCTTAAGTGCCGCCGCTTATCAAAATCCACATCCAGAAATCATTGATCAATTGGTAGCTTTGGGTGCAAAAGTAAACGTGGTGTTAGGCAAACTAAAAAAATCGCCGTTATTACTTGCTGCGGAGCAGAATAACCCTGATATTACCGAACGATTATTATTTCATGGCGCCGATCCAAACTATAAGGATGCTTTTGGTAAAACCGCTTATCAACAAGCGATAGCGTTTGAAAACCAAGCGGTGGTGAATTTCTATCAACAATGGCTGGAGAATAATCGGCTTAAAAAATAAGGCGAACGTTAGTTTTTAAAGCGAGTTTATCCGCAATAATATTGCTTTTGATAAGTTAGAGGAATTAGTTATCTACGCGCCAGAATATAATAAAAAAGAACGAGTTAAACTTATTCTGCTTTTTCTGTTACTTAGTGTGGTGTTGTATCTTGGTTATGCTCAATGGTTCCTGCCTTTTTTAACATGGTATGTTGATACTGTTCATTGTCATACACCTCTTGGCCTCCCTGGGATAGTTGCGTTATGGTATGGGTTGTTCGTAGGCCTACCAATAATATGCGCTTTATTTTTAGGTATTTTTACCGTTCCGATTGGTATCAAAAGTTTTTGTAGTGAACAATTTCCACCGCCAGGTATGAAAGTCTTTAAACCAACTAAAATACGTTTTGGCTGGCAAGCCAAAACTATCGCGTTTATCCATGTTTTTATTCCTATGCTATTGTTATTGGTTTCTTTCTGGGGGTATTTTCAAGTAGGGGAGATGCCAACGGATGACAACAACTTTGATTATCGTGTATGCAAGGATATAAGCCAATAAATTGGGCTCTTCCTTCGTTCAGAACGAATCGCCAACCAAGGTTTATGTAACCAAACATTAATGTGAGCAAATTTTGCTCACATATACGAAGAATTTAGTATACCTTTTAAGTAGACCTTAACATAATTGATCAAATGCTTAGGTAAGACTATGTCGCTAGTTAAATCGCTTTTACTTATTTTGTTATTAATGTTTATTCATGCTTGTTCGACTGTGCCTAAAACTCAGGCTATCGATGTAGCGCCAGCGATGCACTTATTACAAGATCACTATTTTCCTCATTCGTCTGAGGCTAATATTGAAAGTGAACAAGAGGTTTTTTCTCTTGATAACACTATGAAAGAGGTGGTGAGAAAAGAACTCCTGTCAATAAGAGATTACCACGATCGTTCAGCTAAATTGCTGAAACACCTCTTTGATAAAGAAAGTATTAACCTTGCTTATCAAAATGATGCCAATTTAACAGCTAGACAAGCCTATTATTCGCAACTTGCCAACTGTCTGTCGTTAACCATTATGTCTTATTCACTCGCTAAAGCGGCAGGTTTGAATGTAGCATTTCAGCGCGTTGAAATACCTGAGTATTGGATTAGAAATGGTCAATATAATATGCTCACGGGGCACGTGAATTTATTGATAAGACGGGAACGTGGTTTTGTTGATAAACAAGTCTGGTTTGATAAACAGCTGACTGTCGATTTTGATCCTTTCGTGAACAAAAAGTCTTTTCCTGCATCTATCGTCGATAAAAATTTAATCTTAGCGATGTTTTATACGAATAAAGGGGCGCAGGCAATGATGAATCAAAAGTTCGACATTGCCTATGCCTATTTTAAAAAAGCGATTGAGACTGACCCTCGTTATATTGCTGGCTGGGGAAACCTAGGTATTTTATACCGAAAAATGGGGCACTATGATTTGACAAGGCAAGTCTACCAACATGCCTTAAAGATTGAACCCGAAAACCTGAGTGTTCTCGACAACTTAGTCGTTCTATTAAAGGTAGAAGGAAAACGAGAACAGGCGTTAACTATTGAGTCACTAATACACCAAAAGCGGAGTAAAAACCCTCATTATCATGCTTTACTGGCCGATGAAGCTATGCTTAAACAACAATACTCGCAAGCGCTTATACATTATAAAGATGCTTTAAATATCGATGAGAATAATCATGAGTTACACTTTGGTATAGCAAAAGTGTACTACCGTTTAGGACAACATAGGTTAGCTAAACGCGCTTTAAAGCATGCGATTAGATTGAATGACTCTGACATGATAGAACAAAATTACGTTGCAAAATTAAATTGGGTAACATCAAGATCAGATGATTAGTGTAACGTTGAGCTAAAGGTTGTTTTTAAGGCCTAGTGTAAATCGTTTTTCTTGACAGCTCATTCACTTAGATTAAAGCCCTGATTAAAATAATTTACTGCTTAGACGCCAAAGCACGTTATAATTGTTGGTTCCCCTGTATTAATTAAAGTGAAGCAATGATGCAAAAAAGATTTATCACAGCTCAAGAATTATTAGAAGATTCATTCAAACTCGCTGCACAAGTTTATGAAAGTGGTTTTAGACCAGACTATATTATCGGTATTTGGCGAGGTGGGGCGCCAATAGGCATCGCTGTACAAGAATATTTTGATTTTAAAAAAGTCGATACCGACCATATCGCTGTGCGCACCTCTTCATATTATGGTATTAACCAGCAGAGTAAAGAAATTAAAGTGCATGGCTTGCACTACATTATTGAAAATGCAAATCATGACGATAAGTTACTGATAGTCGATGATGTCTTTGATTCTGGGCGCAGTATTGATGCTTTGATCACACAATTAAAAAAACTGTCACGTAATAATATGCCTAGCGATGTTAAAATAGCGTGTCCTTGGTTTAAGCCTAAAAACAATAAAGTGGATATTGTCCCTGATTACTTTATTCATGAATCTGATGAATGGTTAGTGTTTCCTCATGAAATTTCAGGATTGTCTTTTGAAGAGATTGCTGAAGGTAAAAGTGATCTAGCGAATATTTTAGGACTTTTTAAATAGCTATTATTACAAGGTGAAGAAGGTGTTAAAGCGATTTGTTGCTACTGTTGGCTTTTATCTGTTTGCTTCTTATGTTTGTGCAACCGGTAATAACCAAACTATCACGATCGTAATTTCTATCGATGGCTTTGCCAATAGCTACTTTGAACAATATCAACCGACAACATTATCATTACTCGCTAAACAAGGAGTGAAGGCAGAGGCTTTGCTCCCATCTTTCCCGACTAAAACGTTTCCAAATCATCTGGCGATGATGACCGGAAAAAAGCCATTTCAACACGGTATTTTTTTAAATAAGTTCTATGACAAGCAATTTAAGGACACCTATCGCTATGGACAAAGCAATCAACCTAGGCAATGGTTAAAGTTTCCTCCTATTTGGTCTTTGTTAGAGCAGCGTGACATTAAAACCGCGATATTGTTTTTTCCAGAGTCAACGACACCATATTTGGGCGTGTTGCCAAGCTATGCAATACCGTATGATGAAAGTTGGTCTGATGATAAGCGTTTTGAGCAATTGTATCGTTGGTTAACGTTACCGAATGAGCAACGACCTCAGTTTATAGCTGGGTATTTTTCATCCATCGATAAAGTGGGACATCGTTATGGTACCCGATCACCTGAATTGGCGCGTGCTATAACCAACTTTGATAAAGCATTAGCCAATTTTACCAGCCAATTAGATGCGTTGCCTT
This sequence comes from Thalassotalea ganghwensis, assembly GCF_053485795.1. Classification (NCBI taxonomy): domain Bacteria; kingdom Pseudomonadati; phylum Pseudomonadota; class Gammaproteobacteria; order Alteromonadales; family Colwelliaceae; genus Thalassotalea; species Thalassotalea ganghwensis. The sequence continues at coordinate 107,023 of NZ_JBQRUM010000004.1, read as the reverse complement.
TTGACGCTAATTTAGTGATTGTTTCAGATCATGGCATGGTTAATATTGATAATGAAAAAGCAATTGATGTTGATAAACTGTTGGCTGATTTAGAGGTGTTAGATACCATTGTAATTAACTCAGGTACTCAGTTAATTTTTTATAATAACGATCGACCAAAGTTAGAAGAATTAGCCAAGTTATTACGACAAAGAAAAGATAGCCGTTTTGATATTTTTGAAAATGGAAGTTTTCCAAAAGCTTGGTCTGTACCCAAGAATAGCACTTATGCTCCTGATATTATTCTCAGCGCTAAGCTTCCATTTGTTTTTATGGGTAACGATGGTTATACCGGCAGTGCAAGCCATGGTTTTGAACCTACAGAGAGTATGGAGTTAAATGCCATATTTGTAGCGAAAGGGCCTAGCTTTTCCCGTCAAAGAGAAGTCCCCTCATTTGCGAATACGGTGGTGTTTACATTGTTGTCACATATATATGGTTTAGAGCAACCAAAACTAACAACAGAAAAAGAAAAAAACTTATTAAAAATTTTAATGCCATAAAGCGCAATAAGGTTTTAGTCATATCACGCTATAGGTTCTTCTGGTTGTTCAGAGATTGAATATTGAGCAAATTTTAACGGTATTAACGATTTAATAAGATAAATTCTTTATTTTTCCCTATTAAATCGGTATGTTTGACCTTCTTAGTTAGCGTTTAACAATTAAATTATAAAGTTATGTATAGCACCTATATTGCAAGGCAAGCGATTTTAGATAGAAATACGCAAACCGTTGGTTATGAGCTGTTGTTTCGCGATAGTCCTGACAATAAGTTTCCTGAAATTGATCCTGATGTTGCAAGTTCTAAGCTCATTATCCAAAACCACTTACAGGGTGATATTAATTCAGTGTGTTTGGGTAAAACGGCATTTATTAATTTCACTGAAAAATGTCTGATTAACAAATACCCTTTGATGTTCGATAAGAATTCGATCGTAATAGAGTTGGTTGGGCAATCTTCGCCAACGGAGCGCTTACTAAAAATTGTTAAATTTTATTGTGAGCAAGGATATAAAATCGCGTTAACTGAGTACGATTTGAATGAAAAATGGGACGCTTTATTTCCCTACCTTTCGGTTATTAAAGTTAATATTGAAAAAATTAATCCTAAGCGATTACAACCGATAGTTGCCAAGATTAAACCTTTTAATATTAAATTAGCAGCAGAAAAAGTAGAAACTAATTTTCAATTACAATCTTTAGCTGAAGTAGGTTTTAACTATTATCAAGGTTTTTTCTATCACGAACCGGAAATGATAGAGGGGCAAACCTTAGCGCCAATGAAAACTCAGATGCTCAACTTAATCAGTGAAACCTTCAATGTTCCACTTGATTACACCGCAATAGCACACATTATTAGCCACGATATCAATTTAACGGTAGGCTTGTTAAAAATGGTTAATAACGTTGCAACGAGTACACGAGTCGAAATAACGTCACTAAAACAAGCGGCTGCGTATTTAGGTGAAGAAAAACTAAAGCAATTTGTCACTATACTTGCCTTATCAAAATTAACTTCAGACAAAACAGATGAAGTATCAAAACAAGCGTTAATAACCGCTAAGCTAATGTCAGCGATCGCTAAAGAAAGTGCCTTTAGTGAGATAAGTGATTTTGCGTTTATTACCGGACTTTTATCTTCTATTGAAGTGATTTTAAGTATGCCTATAGAAGAAATTGTCAAAACCATGCCTTTGGCAGAGCCCATCGTCAAAGCATTGGTAAACCACGAAGGCTTATTAGGTGAATTATTAGTGCTTACTACTAATTATATCGTCGGAGAAGGAGAGAGCATGACTCAACTGACCGAGACCTATGAAATTGATGCTGACTTTATACACCGTGAATTTGTTGAAGCGAGTCGTTGGTGCCAAGAGCTTGGTATTTTCAGTTAATTTACTGCTACGCTTATTAAAGCTGCTTATAGGTTGAACCTGAGCAGCTTTTTTACGTTATATGATACTCGCGCTTTAGTGGAATACGTCGTAAAGTCGTTATTATCGTTTCAGGATTTTTGGTTGAGACTGAAAGTGAAAAACAAACAATCTACGTTACTTATATTTATTTTCTCACTGCTAACCGTTAGTTGTAGCAACAATGATTGGCGCACGGCAAGTCGAGAGCCGGCAGGTATAGCAGCGGATCCGCTTATAGAAAAGCAAGCGGTTATTGAAGTTTATGCAGCGGACGCTTTTAGTTGGCGCGGATGGTTTGCCGTTCATACCTGGATAGCCGTCAAAGGGGTTGCAGATTCACACTATACGGTTTATGAAGTGGTTGGGTGGCGTGTTAGAAACGGTTTACCTGCGTTACACAGCTATCAAACAGCGACACCAGATCGTTATTGGTATGGAGCAAAACCTGAAAAAATTCTTTCGATAAAAGGACAGCAGGCTGAAAACTTAATACCTCGTATTGATCTGGTGATAAAGAGCTACCCTTGGGCTAATGAATACAAGGTGCTTCCCGGGCCTAACAGTAATACCTTTACAGCGTGGGTCGGCAAAGAAATACCTGAATTAAATTTAAACTTGCCTTTTAGTGCGATTGGCAGCGGGTTTGCTTATTAAAGTGCTGCACTATTTTACCCTAGTGGCTGTAGACTCTCGTTTGACAAGACGAGGAATATGCTTAAGTGCAGTCATTGGCGTTGATGTTTGCTTTACCGCAGCTAGTGCTAGCGTTGCTGCTTGCATGGCCATTTCTTTAATAGGGTAGTTAAGGGTAGAAAGCTTAGGCCTGGAATATCGTGAAAGTAAAACATCATCAAAGCCAATAACAGAAATATCTTCGGGTACTCGGTAGCCGTTGTCCTCTAACGTTGAAATAGCACCTATTGCCATCGCATCATTGTAAGCAAAAAGGGCGGTAAACTTGGTATTACTGGTTAACAGGGTTTGTGCAGCTAATTCGCCTCCTTGTAATGTTGGTTCTCCATAGGTAATTAATTCTTGATCTAAAAGGATATTGGCGGTCTCTAATTCACTTTTAAAACCGCCAAGTCGTAAACTCGGATCATCTATTTCAAAGCCACTGCTAATACAGGCAAATTTAGTATGGTTTAAAGCCATTAAGTGTCGTGCCGCGATTTTACCGCCCTCGAAGTTATCTAACCAGATACACCGATCTGCAATTGCTTTAATATAACGATCTATCAGTACCAAACCTGGTATTTGTTTTGCTAACGTTATTAGCTTGTCATCAGGAAGTTTTTTACTGTGAACGACAATAACATCACAACGTCGCTCTATTAGTAGATTAATTGCTTGTTGCTCAGAGTGTTCATCTACTAAGCCTGTACTTAATAATAGCTGTCTGTTTTCTTGTCGAGCGACAAAATCAACGCCACTTGCCAGTGAAGCAAAGAATGGGTCGGTAAGATCTGGAATAACAACGCCAATCGTATTACTTCGTTGGGTTACTAATGCACGAGCGTTGGCATTAGGGGTATAGCCTAATTGCTCCATAATCCGTTGCACTTTCTCTTTCGTTTTAGTGCTAACCTTTTGGTCGTTATTAACAACCCTTGAAACGGTTGCTACGGAGACATTAGCTAGTTTAGCGACATCTTTTATCGTTGACATAAATGTAAATGTTTACATTGGCTTGGTAATGTAACTTATCTTAATAAATTAATGATATATTGTGCAACATGAATAATGTATAAAATTCACTTGAAAGATAAAATGAAAACGTTTACATTTCAAGAAAATCATAAAATGAAGTAGTTTTTTAATGAATACGTTATTTAAACCGACAGAGCATCCGCATCGTCGATACAATCCATTAACCGAAGAGTGGGTGTTAGTTTCACCTCATCGTGCTAAAAGACCTTGGCAAGGTCAGGTTGAGAAAGTTGAGGAAAACGACAAACCTTCATACGATCCTGAATGCTTTTTATGTGCAGGCAATACGAGAATTAATGGCGAAATAAATGACAATTATCAATCAACATTTGTATTTGATAATGACTTTGCAGCATTAAAACCAGAAACGCCTGAATATAGTAGTGAAGACCCGTTATTTAAGACCCAAAGTGAGCAAGGAGAGAGTCGCGTTATTTGCTTTTCTCCAGATCACAGCAAAACGTTACCCCAGTTATCAACAGATGAAATATTTTCGGTGATATCTACTTGGCAACAACAATGCAAAGAGTTAGGTGAAACGTATCGTTGGGTGCAGGTTTTTGAAAATAAGGGCAGTGTCATGGGGTGCTCTAATCCGCATCCTCATGGACAAATTTGGGCACAAAATCATTTGCCAACCATTGTTAATCAAAAACAAAATGCGCAAAGCAATTACTTTATAAAATATGGCACTAATTTACTTGCAGATTACGCTGTTAAAGAGTTGGTGAGTCAAGAAAGAATCGTTGTTGAAAACGATGATTGGTTAGTCGTCGTACCGTACTGGGCTGCTTGGCCATTTGAAACGATGTTGTTACCAAAATTTGTTGTTCAACGTATGACCGATTTGACTGACTCTCAAATGGTATCACTCGCTGAAATCATTAAGCAAATCACGACATGTTATGACAATCTATTTCAATGCTCTTTTCCATATTCAATGGGATGGCATGGTGCGCCATATGACGATTTGGCACATAAAGAGTGGACGTTACACGCAAGCTTTTATCCGGCATTGCTAAGGTCAGCAACGGTACGCAAATTTATGGTCGGTTATGAAATGTTGGCTGAATCGCAACGTGATTTAACGCCGGAGCAAGCAGCAAGTCGACTTAGAGATGTTGTTGGCGTACATTATTTGGAGGCTTGCTAATGGCACAATGCAAAGAAATTGAGCAACTATTCGTTAAGCAGTTTGGGAAGTTTCCTGATGCTGTTGTACATGCACCTGGGCGAGTCAACATTATTGGCGATCATACTGATTATAACGACGGTTTTGTCTTACCCGCAGCAATTAATTTCGGCACCAACATCGCAATCGCTAAACGTGAAGATATGTTAGTGAATGTTTATGCACACGATTGTGAGCAGCAGTCTACCGAGTTTATCCTTAATCAATTTTACTTTGATGAAGTTAATTCTTGGTGTAATTATGTTCAAGGTAGCTTACAAGCGTTGATTAATGAATTTCCACTGATAAAAGGGGCTGATATAGTCGTATCAGGCAATGTACCCCAAGGTGCGGGGTTGAGTTCATCGGCTAGCTTTGAAATTGCGCTTTTAAAAGCATACGCGAAGATATATCGCCTTTCTTTAGACGGTGTCAAAGCAGCAAAGTTAGGGCAAATAGCTGAAAACGAATTTGTTGGCTGCAACTGCGGTATTATGGACCAGTTGATTTCTGCGATGGGAAAATCAGAGCACGCCATGCTCTTAGATTGTCGTACATTAGCATTTCAAGATGCCTTGATCCCAGAAGAACTTAGCTTATTTATTGTTAATTCAAATGTTAAAAGAGGTTTGGTTGACAGTGAATATAATTCTCGTCGTGAGCAATGTGAGCAGGTTGCCCAATACTTTAATCAAAATAGTTTACGCGATGTTTCATTAGACGAACTAGAAAATGCTCGCGAAAATCTCGACGATACCTTGTATCGACGTGCGAAACATGTACTCACTGAAAATGTGCGTACTGAGCAAGCGTTAGCGGCATTGAATGGTAATAACTTAGCCAAACTCAGTGAACTTATGTATGCGTCTCATCTTTCACTTCAACAAGACTTTGAAGTAACAACTCCTGAAATTGATGGTTTGGTGATGAGCATTAAGAACGTGATTGGTCAACAAGGTGGAGTGCGAATGACAGGTGGTGGTTTTGGCGGTTGCGTTATTGCAGTAGTACCAGATACACTCGTTAACGAATTAACGGAAGTGGTCAAAACTGAGTATAAGCGTCAGTTCAATATAGAAGCAGACGTTTATTGCTGTCATGCAACACAAGGTGCATTTCGATAATTTAAAATAATGATAATTATAAAAGGTAAAACTAACGATGGAATTAACAAATAAACTCGGTAATTTGGATACCGGGGTCTTTATTGTTTACGTCATAGGCCTGCTTATATTGGCGCTGTGGATATCTAAAAGTGAGAAGAGTGAAGGGGCAAATACAGAAGACTACTTTCTTGCCAGTAAGGCGCTTCCTTGGTGGGCAATAGGTGCTTCGCTTATCGCTTCCAATATCTCGGCAGAGCAAATTATCGGGATGTCTGGTTCTGGTTATGCACTCGGGCTTGCGATTGCCTCATATGAATGGATGGCAGCCATCACTCTGATTTTGGTAGGTAAATACATGCTACCTATTTTTTTGAAAAATCAGATTTTCACCATGCCGCAATATTTAGAACAACGTTTTGATAATAGAGTAAAGACAACGCTAGCGTTGTTTTGGCTAGCGGTTTATATTTTCGTAAACTTAACTGCTGTACTTTGGTTAGGGGGCTTAGCTATTGAAACCGTCGCGGGCGTTGACTGGATGTTTGGCATGATATTCCTGGCGGTGTTTTCAATTGCTTATTCGCTTTACGGTGGCTTAAAAGCTGTCGCATACACTGATATTTTACAAGTCGTCTTATTGGTCTTTGGTGGATTATTTTTAAGTTATTTAGCGCTTGATGCAGTATCGGGAGGTCGAGGGATTCTGGCTGGCTTTGGTGTATTGACTGATCAAATGCCAGGTCATTTTGACATGATTTTAAGTGAAGATAATGAGCATTACATGTCACTGCCGGGAATTTCGGTATTAATTGGTGGTATGTGGATAATGAACTTCAGTTATTGGGGCTTCAATCAATACATTATTCAACGAGCGTTAGCCGCGAAAGATATTAAAGAGGCGCAAAAAGGTATCGCTTTTGCTGCCTACCTTAAGTTATTGATGCCAGTGATAGTCGTGTTACCAGGGATAGCGGCGGTTATTTTATATCCTAATCTTAGCGCACCTGACCAAGCATATCCGTCAATGATGGCATTAATGCCAGCAGGTATTAAAGGGCTAGTTTTCGCCGCGTTGGTTGCTGCAATTGTGTCTTCACTTGCTTCGATGACCAATAGTATTTCAACAATTTTTACCATGGACATTTACAGCAAATTTAAGCCGAATGAAACGCAGAGACATTATGTGCATATTGGTCGTATTGCGGCGCTGGTTTCATTATCTATAGCGCTATTTGTTGCTGAGCCACTGCTTGGTAAGTTTGATCAGGCTTTTCAATATATTCAGGAATTTACTGGTTTCTTTACGCCAGGTATCGTGGTTATTTTTATTCTCGGGATGTTTTGGAAAAGAGCGACATCTGCTGGAGCATTAGCAGCAGCGTTAGGATCAGCAGGTTTTTCTATTGTTCTTAAGTTCTATTGGCCAGAGTTACCGTTTATGGACCGAGTCGGTTTAGTCTTTTTATTATGTCTAGCCGTTTGTTATGTCGTTTCAATGTTAGGTAAGCCAAGCACAAACGATAGCAGTGTTAGTCTGTCAGAGATTAGTTTTGAAACGGAAAAACCATTTAATATCGCTGCGCTAGGTGTGGTTGTTATTTTAATCGCATTATACGCAACCTGGTGGTAAGAAAACGTTAATGTTGAAATAAGGCCAAATAGTTTGGCCTTTTTTATGAGCAAATATAAGGTGTGTTGCGCTTTAGGGGCTATTTTGTCGCAATTGATGATGTATTGAAACAAGGCAAAGTTGATGTCGTGAAGATATTGGACATTAATTCACGATAACGCAGCAGAAAAACATCATAATGCCGCGAATAAAATGACGTTAATTCAAATAAAATTAAACCGCTAAAGATTAATACGCCCCGAGAGGTTATTATGAAAATTTTAGTTACCGGTGGCGCTGGTTACATAGGATCCCACACTACGCTATGTTTATTAGAACAAGGTTTTGATGTGGTTGTACTAGATAACTTAGTCAATTCAAATATAGAGGCGTTAAAGCGCGTTGAGCGCCTAGCAAATAAAAGTGTTTCATTTATTCATGGGGATATCAGAGATAGGCATCTTTTAGAGGAGATATTTAGTACAGACAATTTTTCAGCAGTTATTCATTTTGCCGCACTGAAAGCCGTCGGTGAATCAACCACTATGCCACTTAGTTATTATCAAAATAATGTCCATGGCTCGTTAACGTTATTAGAAGTAATGGCAAAGTATCACATCAATGACTTTATTTTTAGCTCTTCCGCTACGGTCTATGGGGAAGAAAAAGCCGTGCCTTATACCGAAAATATGACACTAGGTAGACCTGCTAGTCCTTATGGTGCAAGTAAAGTGATGGTTGAAAGAATACTCGAAGATCACTGCCAGGCAAATGACGATTTTAGAGCGGTTTCATTGCGGTATTTTAATCCTATTGGTGCCCACCCTAGTGGTATTATTGGTGAGGATCCTAAAGGCATACCAAACAATTTACTGCCATATATTGCTCAAGTGGCGGTCGGTAAAAGAGAAAAGCTTTCAATTTTCGGCAATGATTACCCAACTCCTGATGGCAGTTGTTTAAGAGATTATTTGCATGTAATGGATCTTGGGCGAGGCCATGTTAGCGCGCTTAATTGGCTCTTAGATAATCCAGATTTTAGTGGTAGTGAAGCCTTTAATTTAGGGCGAGGAAAGGGAATTTCAGTGTTTGAAATCGTGCAATCTTTTGAGAGGGTAACGGGTCAAAAAATTCCATTTGAAGTGGTAGCGAGACGCGCAGGTGATTTACCTGCCTTTTGGGCCGACGCGACTAAAGCTAATAAATTACTCAACTGGGTTGCTGAATACGATTTGCCAGATATGATAGCTGATACATGGCGTTGGCAATCTAGTAACCCAAGCGGATACGGTGAATAACGTTTAGCCTTTTTAAACGGTATTTGTTTACCCCAACCAGCAATAGTCTATTGCTGGTTGCTCTTCCTTTCACAAACCCGTTTAACAGCAAACCATTCGTATTAAAAAATGGTTTGAAAATTGCATTGTACTAACTATTAGGTTTTCTCCCGTTAGTCAAAATAATGGTGTTCTTTATGAAAAGGTTTCGAATGTTAAATTTGGTTAAGCCGTCTTTTGTCAGTAAGCGGCAAATTATTGCCGCTCCTTTATTGTTAGCAACATCTTTAACACCAGTATTAGCAGCCGAACTCGGTGTAAGTTATCTCAAAGGAAGTGACTCTGGCGTAAATGGTTATAGTTTTGAATACATCAATTCCTTTGGTAAGAAAAGTAGCTTTTACTGGTCTGTAGGTTACTCAAGTATGAAAGGCCTACCAGTTTCCTGGAATCAAGATGAGTTAACGTTTGATATTAACCAAGTCGACGTAAAGGTTAGCTATCGTCACAAATTTAGAAGCTATAATCAGTTTGTCAATAAGCTGACAGCCGAGTTTTTAGTGGGGGGTAGTGTCATGACAACGGAAAATAAATTCGTTTGGCCTCAACTAAATGAAGAAAAGTTTTTTAGTGAGAAGGGCGATGTCAGCGCTTTTGCAGGGATTGCATTGCTTTTTGAAGCTTCACGAAATACCTCCATCGTTTTTGGCGTTAGATTACAACCCGAGGTGTCTGAGTTTGATGATGTAAGTTCGGCTTATATCGGGGTTAACTATCGTTTTTCACAAGCGGGTTATTAAGCTAGGTGTTTTGTCTTACAAAAGCATCTAAACTTTAGGTGTTGTGTTGATATTTTTGTTATTAGTAGTGGAGTAATCATGCCTTCAAAAAATACTCTCGTTGTTGCTTTATCTTTAGCGCTTTCTATCAGTGCGCCAACGTATGGACAGGTTTTAGCTTGTCCTCCGCCAACCCCTGTGACTGATACAGATGGTGATGGATATGACGATAGTATTGACTTGTTTCCTAATGATCCAAGTGAATGGTATGACGTTGATTTAGATGGTATTGGTAATAACGCCGATCTAGACGATGATGGGGATGGAGTGCCCGATGTTATCGATAATAACATTGATAATGATCCCGTGATCAATATTTACGATCCGTTTCCAGAAGACCCCACCGAGTGGTTAGATACTGATGGTGATTGTATTGGTAATACCTTAGATACTGATGATGATAATGACTCTTTTCAAGATTTAGAAGATGCTTTTCCTTTAAATCCGCTTGAATGGGCCGATACCGATAGTGATTTAATTGGTGATAATGCTGATACTGACGATGATGGTGACCTGGTAATCGACCTCTATGATGCCTTTCCAAAAGATCCGTTTGAAACCCTAGATACAGACAGTGATGGAATAGGTAATAATGCAGATACCGATGATGATGGTGATTTGGTGTTAGACGGTAACGATGCTTTCCCATTAGACCCTAATGAATTTAGTGATTTAGATGGAGACGGTTTAGGAGACAATGCCGATAACGATGATGATGGTGACGGTTTTAGTGATACCACTGATAGTTTTCCAACCAATCCAGCTGAATGGTTAGATACCGACAACGATGGCATTGGTAATAATGCCGACAATGACGACGATAATGATAGTTTTGGCGATGAAATAGATGCTTTTCCATTACTGGCAAGTGAGCAGTTTGATTCTGACGGCGATGGCTTAGGAAACAATACTGACAGTGATGATGATAATGATGGCATCATTGATATTAATGATGTATTTCCATTAGATCCTAGTGAATATATTGATACAGATAGTGACGGTATCGGTAATAACGCTGATTCAGACGATGATAATGACGGGACGCCAGATGGTGAAGATGCTTTTCCGTTAGATCCAACCGAGGACAGAGATTTTGATGGTGATGGTATTGGCGATAATGCTGATACTGACAAAGATGGTGATGGAGTACCAGATGTTGATGATCCAAGTGATTATGACTCGTTAGAGTTTTTAGATACTGATGGCGATGGTATCGGCAATAATGCCGACGATGATGATGATGGCGATGGCGTATTAGATAGTGACGATGCTTTTCCCTATAATCCTGCCGAATTTGTTGATACTGATGGAGATGGAATCGGTAACTTCAGTGACAGTGACGATGATAATGATGGCATTGTTGACGCCGATGATTTTTTTGCATTAGACCCTCTCGAATGGGTAGATACTGATGGAGATACTATTGGTAATAATGCTGATACTGATGATGATGGAGATGGCGTTGCTGATGCCGATGATGCTTTTCCTTTAGATAGGTTTGAATCAACTGATAGTGATGGTGACGGTTTAGGTAATAACGCTGATAGTGACGATGATAATGACGGTTTTATCGATGCAAGAGACGATTTTCCATTAGATCCTCTTGAGTGGTTAGATACCGACAATGATGGGATCGGTAATAACGGTGATACCGATGATGACGGCGATGGCGTTTTAGATAATGGCGATATATTTCCGTTAAATCCTCAAGAAGCATACGATACTGATGGTGATGGCATTGGTAACAATGCTGATAGTGACGATGATAATGATGGTCGCATCGACAGTGAAGATGCCTTTCCTTTAGATGTCAGTGAATGGTTGGATACAGACAATGATGGTATTGGTAATAACCTTGACAGTGATGATGATAACGATGGTGTAACCGACAATCTTGATTTATACCCACTTAACCCAACAGAAAGTCGTGATGATGATAATGATGGCATAGGCAATAATGCAGATGCTGATGATGATAATGATGGCGTTCTCGATGTCGATGATGCTTTTCCATTAGACCCCATTGAAAGTGTCGATACCGATGGTGATGGTATTGGTAATGTGCAAGACATTGATGATGATAATGATGGGGTTTTAGATTTTGAAGATGCATTCCCTTTAGATGCGACTGAAAGTTTAGATTTTGATCAGGATGGTGTTGGTGATAACACTGACCCTGATGATGATAATGATGGCATGAGTGATGAGTATGAAATTAAATATGGGTTTGATCCATTTAATGATAATGATGCGTTATTAGATAGTGACCAAGATGGTGTTTCTAATGTTGACGAATATAAAAATCAATCAAACCCGTTAGCTGACGATTACGCGCCAGTAATATCAACACTGCAAACCATGGATATCGATGCAGATCATATTTTTACCGAGATTACTATAGAGCAACTGCGTCAGTTTACCAAAGTTGTCGCAAATGATGGTAAAGATGGTGTTAACTGCTGTGAGGTAAAACCGATAGGTTTTCAAAATGACGTTTTAGTGTTAGCTGCGGGCAGAGCCACAATAATGTGGCGTACTCAAGATCAAGCGGGCAACATTGGTACGGCAGAGCAAACCATCAATATTTATCCATTGGTGAATATCGACTTACAAAAACACACTGCAGAAGGCAATGAAGTTAAAATACCCGTTTTCTTGTCGGGTGAAGCACCCAATTACCCAGTCGTTATTCCATTTGATGTCACAGGCACCGTTGATAGCTTGGACTATCAATTGTTAACCAATGACGTTGTAATAGAGCAGGGAGTCAAGGGGGAAATATCGCTACTTATTCACCAAGATTACCAGGCCGAAAGTGATGAAACCTTGATTATTACGCTTGATGATAATGTCAACCTAGGCTCACAAACTACTCATACGTTAACGATAAGCGATCAAAATATAACGCCAGAGGTAGTTGTGGAGGTCTATCAAGGACAACCTGTCACCACCATTGCTAAAGATAATGGTGAGGTTTTGATAACATTGGAAATAAAAGATCCCAACTTAACTGATCTACACCTTATTAGTTGGACCATTCCTGATTACGCCAATGCACAAATTAGCGCTAATCAACGAACGGTAGTGTTAAATCCAGAGACAATAGAATTACCTGCTGAAAATAAAGGTTTATTGTCTCTTTCGGTATTAGTCACTGACAGTGGGGCGGGTGAGCTATCCCAACAACGTTTTATCGATATTCCTATTGTTGATACTTATCCACTATTAACTTCAACAGATACAGATGGTGATGGCACAACCGATGAACAAGAAGGTTTTCAAGATCAAGATAAAGATGGCATTCCTGATTTTATGGACAAGTCAACACTTGGCTATATTCAGCAATTACACGTTAACTCATCATTAACCAAATTAATGGAGACAGAACCGGGGTTGACGATAAAATTAGGTCGCTATGCTAAGTTATTACTCTCTGACGGCGTTCAATTAACTCGTGCTGAAATTGACCATACTCAATTGATCGCAGAGGATTCGTTGAGTCACCAAAGTGAGTATTTTGATTTTGAAATAGATGGCATTACACCGTTTGGCGGTTCAGTATCATTTGTTATACCGCTTACAACGGCTATCCCAAAATACGCAGTTTATCGAAAATATAGTGACGCTAATGGTTGGCAAGATTTTGTAGAAGATAGCAAAAATATGGTCGCCTCCGCGCTTGCCGTGAATGGTGTTTGTCCTAAATTAAGCAGTGCAGCATACAGTGCTGGATTAATAGAAGGTAATACATGCCTAAAAATCACTATAGAAGATGGTGGTGTAAATGATGCTGACGCAATAGCTAACGGGGTCGTTGTTGATCCTGGCGTTGTTGCGATTATTCCAAATGAAGAGATTGCTGAGCAAACCGATCCGGAAAAATCAAGCAGTGGAGGTAGTATTGGATGGTTATGGTTGTGTAGTGTTTTAGCATTGCGCTGCCTTCGTAACAAAACCAACCTAAAGTATTAGACAAAATAGCATAGTTCAATGGTGTTTGGGCTTGGAGCTACAACAGAAGCTGTGTAAAATACGCGAAATTTTTGACTAGCGTTGTAATATTTATGTTCGAATTAAAGTATCAAACACCATCAGAATGGGCACAAGTAGTATTAACTGATTTTAATGCCTTCCTACAAGACCACGCCGCTGCTGAGAAAAAAGCGTCAGGAATGGCTGTGTCGATGTTGTCTCATTATCCTGATAGAAAAAATTTGGTACGTGCAATGACGGACTTGGCGATAGAAGAATTGATCCATTTCAAGCAAGTGGTCAAACTATTACAAGCACGAGATGTACAATTGTCAAATGACGAAAAAGACCACTATATCAAAGAAATTAGAAAGTTGTTTCGTCACGGTAAAGACGTGTTTTTCTTAGACCGATTATTAGTGGCTGGCGTGATCGAAGCGCGAGGGCATGAGCGCTTTTCTTTAGTGGCAGAAGCGCTTCCTGAAGGTAAAGAGAAAGATTTCTATGTCAGTATTGCAAAATCTGAAGAAAAACATAAAAACCTTTTTGTTGAACTGGCTTATGAGTACTTTGATAAAAATGAAGTTGATCAGCGCTTAGAAGAAATTTTGATTGCTGAAGCTAAGATCTGTGAACAGCTTCCGTTTAGACCGGCATTACATTAAGTTGAATGTCTAAAAATTTTACTCAATATTTACAGCGCTATGCAGAGCCTATAGTAAATAGGCTTGACGATTTTCCTTGTCATCATCATTTTCAGCATAGTCTGGTTATCCCCGCATATAAAGAAGATGTAGCGTTTGTTAAACGCTTTTTAACATCAGCGCTTAGTTCACAAGCTATTTTACTTATCGTTGTGATCAATCAACCCGATAATGATAACAATAAACTACCTCAGCAAACATTACTTAAAGATATTGCTTTGTTAGGAGAGGCAAGTTGGGTCAGCGAGCAATGCCGGTTGGTTAACTTAAAGTGCTGTAATAGCGCCATTTTAACCATTGACTGCTTTAATGTTGCTTTACCCGAAAAAGAGGGGGTCGGCTTAGCCCGAAAAATAGGGGCTGATGCTGCGATAAAACTCTATTCAACTGGGGTAGTCGCAAAGCCTTGGATAGGGTCAACAGATGCCGATGCGACTTTACCTGATCATTATTTCAACGCGTTAAACGGGCTTTCTGAACAATCGGTTGCTGCTTGCTTTAATTTCACCCACGAGAGTGAACAAGAAACGATCTTTAAAGCGACCAAACAATATGAACGAGCCCTACGTTACTATGTTGCTGGTTTAACATATGCAGGATCACGCTATGCCTTTTTTACCATAGGCAGTGTTATTGCATTTACCGCTTCTAGTTATGTAAATGTGAGAGGATTTCCTAAACGTAGTGCAGGAGAAGATTTTTATTTGCTCAATAAACTGGCGAAGCAAGGACAAGTGGCATGGCTTAAAGACAGTGTTGTTCGCTTAGAGGCTAGGCTTTCAGATCGCGTTCCATTTGGCACTGGGCCTGCAGTAAGTGAAATTATCAGACAAACACAAGAAGGTTCGCGATACTGTTATTATCATCCCCAATTATTTGTGGAATTAAAGTCACTATTATTAGCCTTTGAGGATTTAGTGCATCAATTTGATAATTATAACGTTTGGTTTAACCAATTAAGCGATATAAACCAACAAGCGTTAACATTTTTAGCATTTGAGCTATTCTTCGATAAACAAAGTCATGGTAATGCGAAACAATTCAGCCAACAATTGAAGGTATGGTTTGATGCGTTTAAAACGTTGAAATATCTTCACTATTTACGTGATAATTTTTTTGAAAATATTCCTCTTGAGCAAGCAATTGCAACAGCCAATTTTCAAGTTGATTAGATAAAGTAACTCAAGATCAACAACCCCAAGATCAACAACCCCAAGATCAACAAACCCTATGCTAAACAGGTTATCGTTGAAAACACTTAGGTTTGATTCACTTCAACAAGGTAAAAAAGACAATCATTTGTGGCGATCTCTTTCTTGGTTGTTGCCATAAAAATTTTCATGTCTTTACGACAAATCAATTGATTATCCCGTAAGGTAAAAAATTCATTGATTACATCTTCATTGTTAGCATTTCTTAACGTGAGGTTCGCTAAACCTTTGTCGTCTAACCAGCCAAGCATTTGATCTTTATAAATATTGCCAAAATTAAATTGTTCAATATTTTTCAATAACGAGACGCCGGTCTCTCCTTCGTCATGAGCTACAAACCATAAATCGACGTTGGGTTTTATTTTTAATCGCAATGGTTGATAAACGATATCTAATATGGGTTTTGGGTGACAGCGGTGAATATCTTCACATTCTAGCAGTTGACAAATGCCTTGAAACGCAGCTTCATGAGCTTGTTCATCTTGAGCGCCGCCACATTCAATCGTAACGATAGGGCAGCCAAAGTTTTGCTCCATTAACGCGCCTAGTTGAATACCTGAAAGAATAATGGTTTTACAAAAGAATGCACTAAGCGCCAATATTTCAGGCGTTATCACTGGACTCACTGCAAAAGCAGGGCTAGAGCCAGAAGTGTTGTGCATGTCGATGACTAATTCAGGAGATACTTCCCTTATTAATTTTTTAATAATATTTGCTCTTAAAAAGTAACCTTGATTTGAGTCATTGTTAAAGCATCTATTAATGTCTAAACCATCGGGTAAATATCGATGACTAAACAAAGGAAATTTGCTTGCAGCTTCAACAGAGCAGATAATAAAACGAATATTGGTTTGGGGGATACTAAAGCTATCTTTGTTGGTTAACCATCGATGAAGCGCAATTAAGCCAGAAGGTTCGTTGCCGTGTAAAAGTGTCGCAATTACACGCCATTTGTTAGTTTCCTTTCCTGTTACGTCAATGACGGTCATGGTGCTTAACGATAGCAAAAATTGTTGATAATCTGCTTTAAGCGCAAGTTTATCAGGGTCCCTTAAATAGGCGACTTCGCTAAAATCTAACTCCATATACTTTCCCATTCAATAATCGATTTACCCGTTTGATAATGCGCTAAATAGTTTTTAACTAATTGTTCGCTAGCTTGCTGTTTGTTCATACTTTTTTCTAAATGAGCCATGGTGTTTTTTTGCCATATGGCTCCGGTAATTTGCTTATCAAGTCGTTTTTCTATTAACGATAAGTAAAAACTTGCTTCTTTATGACTAATACCAATTTTAGTTAAACCAATGAGTGCAACAGGTAATAATGATCTAAGGACATCAGTTATTGCGGTTTCCTTTGGCTGAAACGCATTGTTTAACGGCCACAATATTTTCGCATTAAGGCCATGTTGAGCTGCGCGATAAAAATTATATTCTGCAAAGTTAAAAGGTATTTTTGCAATATAATCGTCGATATTATCAGCCAACCCTGAAGCTAGACCAATAGCTAGCGCAGCATTCGCTATCATATCTATGTGACTTGGCCCCGCAGGAATTGCTCTAAACTCAATTCTGATATGACCGTTGCCTTCACTTGAATATACGGGACGATGCCAAGGCCATATCGTTCCAAGGTGTAGTG
Source organism: Thalassotalea ganghwensis (assembly GCF_053485795.1). Taxonomy (NCBI): domain Bacteria; kingdom Pseudomonadati; phylum Pseudomonadota; class Gammaproteobacteria; order Alteromonadales; family Colwelliaceae; genus Thalassotalea; species Thalassotalea ganghwensis. The sequence continues at coordinate 89,826 of NZ_JBQRUM010000004.1, read as the reverse complement.
AAAGCTCTTTAAACTTTGGTAAATGTTGATCAGTGTGGTCTTCGTCATAGATGACAGGGAGAACGGGGGGATATAAGGAAACCGCTTCAATAAAAAACTCATCAATGCTTTTTCTTAGCCAACCGTGTCCAAAGTTCACTCTAGTTGGAACTTTCCATTGAAATTCATTGTGTTGTCTAATATCCAATGATTGCTTAAATAATGCTATTCTGGTTTCATCCCATAACCTTTGTTGCAAAAAAATGGGGGAGTTTGCGCCAATAGCAGTTATTAATGGTAAGGTCAGTTGTGCAGCGTTAAAGGTATTCACCAATAATTCGGGTGTTGTCATCAAGTGGACTTGAAAAGAGGTATTAGCGCCTTCTGCACAAATATCACTGAAATTTACTGAAAGTGACTCATCACCCTTTACATTGACATGAAAATCTTCGCCTCGTTGCTCGCTAAAGTACTGTGCCATTGTATGGTAGCGCGGTACATTCGTCATACATTTGGTCGTCAGTAGCTCCTTTGTTAAGGTCGGTAAAATACCTATCGGCAAAATATCAATATTTATTGTTTGCGCTTGCTCTTGCAATAGCGCGGTTTTTTCATCAATTTCTTGTTGAAGAGCAGTGAGTGGATTATCCAATAAATTAAAGGCGCTTAGATTAATTTCCAAATTATATTGATTAAGTTCGTGTTGCATTTGAGGATCATTAATTTGATCAAGTAAGCGCTGATTTGAAAGACTAGCGTGACCTTTCTTATCAATTAAATAAAGCTCTAACTCAGCACCTATTTTTAGTGGCTCATTACCAAAATCCGGCTGACGACATATTGATTTTAAGCATTCAACTTGTTCAAACAGCTTTTGTTGAAAGGTCGCATAATCATTAGCGGTGAAATGCGTTTGCGTGATATCTTGCCCCATAAATGGTGATCCCTTTGTTAAGCTCGCCTTAGCATGTCATACTCTATTGGTACAAGTTGTTGACTAAGGTCAATAAAAATTGTTTTTATGCATTATTTTTAACCATAGGTTGTTATTGGTCGAAATAAAAGGAAGTACTGTTAGTTATGAATACAATAGTTGGTGAAGTACTTAATCAAATAGAGCAAATAATCTTAGGTAAGCCTAAGCAAATAAAGCTAGCGGTCGCCTGTTTGTTTGCGAAAGGACATCTGTTGATTGAAGATTTACCAGGAATGGGCAAAACAACGTTGGCTCATGCATTAGCTGCTACCTTAGGTTTAAGTTATCAGCGCACGCAATTTACCAGTGATTTATTACCAGCAGACGTTATTGGTGTATCAGTTTTTGATAAAGACTCTGGCAAGTTTACGCTTCATCAAGGTCCCATTTTTAATCAATTGGTATTAGCCGATGAAATTAATAGAGCGAGTCCTAAAACACAGAGTGCGCTACTTGAAGCAATGGAAGAGAATAGGGTCAGTATTGATGGCAATACTTATGAACTACCACAACCTTTTTTCGTGATAGCGACACAAAATCCACAGTTTCATTCTGGTACATATGCGCTTCCCGAGTCACAACTTGATCGTTTTATGATGCGTTTATCGCTTGGCTTTCCGAGTATCGAGGCTGAAAAAAAAATATTAGCTAATAGCTTTGGAGCGATTGATTATTCAACGCTTCCTACGCTAATTTCATCTGAGCAGCTTATTGAAATACAGCAAGTAGTTCAGAAAATTCACGTTTCTGAGCATGTTCTCGATTACGTCGTTCGCTTGTTGCGGGCAACAAGAACAAAAGAAGTGGAAGTCATGCCGCTTTCACCGCGCGCCGGAAAATCGTTATTGTCGGCAGCAAAGGCTTTTGCCTACATTGAAGGGCGCGATTATGTCTTACCTGAAGATATTCAAGCGGTATTTATCGCTTGTTGTCAACATAGATTATCGTCGCTATATGATGTCGGCGCAGATGATGCCAATAATATATCTGAACATATCTTAGCATCTGTTGATGTGTTAAGCGCGCATTAAGGATAAAGGTAATGTCTGTGGTAAGCACTGCAATCAATCATTGGATTAATACCAAGTTTGAAAAGTGGTTAGCTAAGCAGTTACCAGCGTCATCAAAGCAAACGCTGAAAAGGAACAATATTTTTATTTTACCGACTCGTTTTGGTTACGCTTATCTATTTTTCGCAACCTTGATGTTTATCCTTGGCACGAATTATCAAAATAACCTCATTATTTTAGTTAGCTTTATTTTAGCCAGTTGCTTTGTCACAGCGATGATACAAAGCTATCGAAACCTTGCTCACTTGCAACTCGCCTTAAACAATTCATTAGTGACCGGCTTTTGTGATGAAAAGTTATTCTTGCCTATCAATCTAAAAAGCGCTGGCAAGAAGTTCAAGTTATTCTTCTCACTGTCAAAAAACGCAATGGTTTGCGTGGATTTGATTAATGAGCAAGCAGAAGTCATGGTACCCTTAATGTATCAACAAAGGGGAATTCATCGCTTGCCGCGAGTTATTGTCAGTACAATTTACCCTTTTGGTTTATTTAAGGTTTGGACCCAATTAAATTTTGGCGTAAGCGCCTTAATATATCCCAAACCGATAAAACCCCCTGGAGACTTTGTTAACGCTTTTTTATCAAATGAAAGTCGTGATGCTTCAGATACCAACAAACAACAAATCGTTACTGAACGAGAGGGTATAGATGATTTTGCTGAGCTAAAAAGATATCAACGTGGTGAGTCATTAGCCAAAGTTGCATGGAAACAAGTGGCAAAAGGACAAGATTGGCACACTAAACACTATGTGCATGCAATTGATGCATCACCTGATTGGTTGAGTTTAGAAATGTTTCCTTCCGCCCATATTGAGTCGAGATTAAGTTGGTTAACCTTCTTAGTTTTAACATTAGAAAAACAAGAAATCCCTTTTGGATTAATGTTAAATAACGAAAAAATATCGCCAGATGGTGGCAAGCTCCATTTCCAACGCTGCCTAAAAATGATTGCAACTTATGGGCAGCATCATGGTTAATAACGTTGTAAAAGATCAATTAGATTATTCGTCAGCTACCCAATATCTGTTAATTATTAGTATGGCTTTCAACGGACTAACCTTAGTTGCCAACATTTCTATTTGGTTGATTGCTTTTTATGCAATAAGTCTAATTTGGCAAGTTTGTTTGGTGACTAAGCTTTGCTCTACACCAACTCGAGCACTAAAACTTATTGTCAGTATCTCTGGTCTGATATTGCTCGCTATTAGCGCTAAACAATTAGGCGCGCTAAATGCTATGGTTCACTTATTGTTTTTTGCTTACTTATTAAAACCGCTCGAAGTGAATAGCAATAAAGATTTTTATTTACTCGTATTGCTCGGCTTTTTTGTAATTGTAACTTCTTTGATTTTTAATCAGTCGCTTTACTTTATGCTGGTGGTATTGCTGGTAATTCTTATAAATTTCGCCGTTCTATTAAGTTTTCATTTTAACTCAAATAGCACTATTCAATATGGTAAAACATCTTTAGGGTTATTATTAAAAAGTGCACCGCTTGCCGCGTTATTATTTGTTATATTTCCTAAAATCCCTCCTTTTTGGCAAATGCCAACCGCTAAAAATGCCAACACTGGAATTTCTGATACGGTAAAAATAGGGGACATTGCTAACCTAGCATTATCAAATGATTTAGCATTTAGAGTAGAGTTTGATGATTTTACCCCCAGTAATCAGCAACTTTATTGGCGGGGGATTGTATTGGATCGTTTCGACGGTGTTGAATGGTCTACATCTTCTTTATCTAGAGCAACTAAATTAGCGTTAGCAAAGCAAAATGAACGGATGCAAACGACACGTCAATCAACCAAAGCGTTAAGTTATCGCATCCTCATAGAGCCAACGTATCAACCGTGGTTATTTGCACTTAATCAAATTTCGAGCGTTGACAGCAGCCTTATTGGCATCGATAAAACCTATCAATATACATTAGAAGCAACAAAGGAAATTGTCGCTCCAATTAACTATAGTGTAACGTCTAATATGTCTAATACGATTGATGTTGATTTAAGCAAACAACAAAAACAGTACTTTACTGTTATTCCTGAAAGCAACCCTAGACTCATTGAAAAAGGTCAGCAACTTCGAAACCGCCATGCTAAAAATATCGATATTGTAAATGCCGTTTTAACAACATTTAATCAAAACAATTACCGCTATACACTAAAACCGCCACTTTTGAATAATAATAGTCTCGACCAATTCTTTTTTGATACGAAAAGTGGTTTTTGTGAGCATTATGCCAGTAGCTTTACTTACTTAATGAGAGCTGCAGGAATACCAGCACGTATCGTTGTTGGTTATTTAGGTGGAGAGTACAACCAACAAGCAAATTATTATGGGGTCTATCAACGCGATGCTCATGCGTGGAGTGAAGTGTGGATTGAAGGAATTGGTTGGTTACGAATAGACCCAACTGCCGCGGTTAATCCTGACAGAGTAGAAAGAGGGTTCAATCAGTCGTTAGGTCAAGAACAAGCTGGGATCAATAATGAATTTTTATCATTTATCTCGGCCAGTTATCTTTTAACGAATATTAAGAATTATTTAGAGGCATTAGATTATGAATGGACTAAATGGGTGGTTAACTACTCAAGTCAAGATCAAACTGACATATTACAGGGAATAAAGTCCTTTCTATTTTGGTCTTTAAACTATCAAACACTAATCATTGTAGCGATAACCTTAGTCATCGCATTTTATTTCAGCTACCGTTTTTACAAGCACAAAGTTAATCAAGATGATACTTTGGTTGCCTATCATAAATTAGTAGCGCTTATTGAGAAGATAGGGTTTGTTCACCACCGAAAAACGACAGCAACTGACGTTAGAGCGTTTTTGTTAACCAAGCAACCTCAGCTAAAAGAGGCTATAGAAGGCTTTTATTTGACCTTTAATGATTTACGTTATGGTGACGCTAAAATGTCAAATTCTAAACGTCGACAATTAGTCGTTAAGCTGTCTGGCTACCTGAATAAGATAAAAGCAGGGCTGGTCAAAAGTGAAAAAAATCAAATAGTCGCTGATTTTAAAGTTAAGGATGAGCAAACCGTCGATAAATAAGAATCTGACTGCCTGAACCTAGCGAGTTGCTCTTATAGAAAAATATTCTTAATAGCAGCTTATTTAAAACAACACAGCGTTTCCCTTTTAAAAATAGTGAGATGATGTAACTAAATGTAACTCTGTTAAAGTATTTGCACTATTTATGTAGTTGATCAAGTGGCCATGGTTCGCTAACTTGAAGTTAAGGCAGTTATCATAGAAGTATTCGATATGACGCATATTCACACGGAGAGTCACCCTCAGTATGACATGGCAAAAGTCGTTGCAATATTGAGTTATGTAACAGTAGTTGGGTGGTTAGTTGCTATCTTTTTGTATGGCCGACATCATTCACCATTTGCACGCTTTCACTTAAAGCAATCGCTGGGTTTGATTGTCACTGCTGCAGCGCTATCATTTATCCCGCTAATAGGTTGGTTGATTAACTTTATCTTGGCACTTTATTGGTTATTCGCGTTGTGCTGCGCCATTAGAGGGCAGCAATATCTCGTTCCAATTGTAGGCCAATATTATCAAGAGCATCTCGACTTTATTCGATAGGCTTATTGGTCATAAAGTGTTTATTGTAGTGTGTTTTTTAAAGGTTGTTATTGCAGCCAAAGAACATGTTTTCATAAGTTCTTAAACAGTCGTCGTGTAGAGATTCCAAATAAAGTTTTATGATCAACGTCGAAAGACATAAAAAATCTAGCTACTACACGAAGGACTGACGTTAAAGTGACCTTACTCTTCATTAAAAACTAATCGATGAGTCCACTAAACTTTTATGTTTTTCCTTGATTTAGGTCATTTTATCCGTCAGCATAAATTTTAAACAATGGTTAACTGACCCTAGACAAAATATAGAGCGTGTTGAACCTTTATGTTTGATTTTTGTTCGAGTTAAATGTGTTTTGACCACGGCGCAAGGAATGTAGCATAGTTATTTTATGTAAAATCCTTGCAACAAAGGGCAAAGCACATTTAAACGAATCCGTAGGACAGTGTTTATACACCATTCCTACTGTGTAACGTCAATTCAAATAGAAGAACTATGAAACAGTGACACTGTCTTGTATCAAAGGCGTCTAAATCGCTGCAAAAACAAACAGCAAAGATCAACAAGCTCTAATAATATCGAGATTTTAACTGGCTATCGATTACAGGCTATGGTTTAATTTTCTCACAGGAAATTAATAAGAAATATGTCCCATTGATCCATCTTTATCCTGCCAACAAAATGGAAAATTTATTGGTCTTACTCGATAAAGTCCATCAAGTTGCGCCGCTACCAGTATTTAGCAAAGAATACATCATTGTTCAAAATGCAGGGATGCAACATTGGCTGAATATGTCCTTGGCGACTCGTCGAAATCTGAGTATGAATAATCAATTCATGCTTCCAGCTCAATTTCTTTGGCAAATGATGAGGTCTTTGGCCAGTAAGGAAAAAGTACCTGAGCAATCTCCTTATTCAAGGGAAGCGCTTTGTTGGCGGATATATTCAATACTTGCGCAGCCAATAGTGACCAATGATGAGCGCTATCAAACCGTTAATCGATATTGGAATAATTCTCTGTATAATCAAGAAAAGCGTGAACTGCATCGTTATCAATTAGCCTGTCAGCTTGCGGATTTATACGAACAATATTTGATATATAGACCACAATGGATTGATGCTTGGTATAAAGGAGAGCACCTGGCCGGAGATAGCGAGTTTCAAAGTTTAGCGTCATGGCAAGGAGCACTTTGGCTAAAATTAACAGAGCAAGCTCCCTATAACCCAAAAACGATGATGGAAAGTGCCATAGCCAACATGGCCGAATTTCAACAGTTTATTCCCGAGAGAATTACGTTCTTTGGTATTAATGCGATGGCGCCAATGTGGCTCTCTTTTATTCATGAGTTGAGTCAGTTCAGTCAAGTGCACTTTTTCCATCTCAATCCCTGTTTTGACTACTGGGGGGAAATAAAAACACAAAAACAAGCGGCAAACCTTGTCAGCCAGTGGACAGATAACCTAGATGAATTCAGCGAGCTGATTGGTAATCCTTTGCTGGCAAATCTTGGTCAGCAAGGGCGTGAATTTTTAGCGTTATTGCAGCAATACTCAACAATAGACATTGAGGTTTTTGATGATTTTTCTGCTGGTTTTGAAAAGACATCAGCGCAAAAAAACAGTGTGTTGGAGTTAGTACAACAAGACATATTAACCCTTAATAATAGGTCTTTAAACGCTCAACCGCTGATCGATGAATCTATTGTCTTTACCAGTGCCCACAGCCCATTAAGAGAAGTTCAAGGGCTTCATGATTGGTTATTACATCAGTTTAATCATGATCCATCATTAACACCGAAAGACATTTTGGTGATGTGTCCGCAGGTAGAAGAGTATGCGCCTTATGTACAAGCAGTTTTTGCTCAAGGTTGGCATGATTTATCAAGAAAACTACCGCCATTACCGTGCTCTATTTCCGATCGTATCAGTAAAGATAGCGATCCAATCGTTGCGACATTTTTAGAGTTTTTAGCATTACCGGATAATCGATTTAATGTCACTAAAATAATTGCTTGGTTGAATATACCAGTGATCAAAGAGAAGTATCGTTTTAGTGATGAAGATATCGACAAGTGTTGCCATTGGTTAAAAGCAGCGTGTGTTCATTGGGGAATAGATCAGCAACAAAAACAACAAATTTTGGATACCAATAACGCTAGTAACATGTACACATGGCAGTTTGGATTTTCAAAATTATTACAGGGTTTTGCCTATCAAGATGAAAATGTGCTTTTTCAAGATAGCGTGTTGCTGGCTGATGTTGAAGGTAGTGATGCTATTGTTCTTGGGCAATTGATGTTGTTTATTGAACATTTGCAATGGTTTGCCAAACAAATGAGTCAGCACAGAACGCCTTCGCAATGGCATGAGTTTTTAACGACTCTTAGTCAGCAATTGCTTGTCTCAGCGAGTTTTCCTGATATTCAGAATATTAATTCAGTGCTCGATAGCTTTGTCGAGTATTGCCACCATGGTGCTTTTGAAGAAAAAATTAGCTTAAGTGTCATAAATGATTTCTTGCACAGCCATTTTAGCGTTGCTGATGCTGGTCGTCAGTTTATGGTTGGACAAGTGACATTTTGTTCTATGTTACCGATGCGCAGTATTCCTTTTAAGATCATCGCAATACTAGGTTTAAATGATGGCGATTATCCAAGACAACGCCAGCCTTTTGGTTTTGATTTAATGTCAGTGTCTCCAAGTAAACTTGGTGATCGCTCTAGGCGAGGGGATGATAAATATCTCTTTTTAGAGGCAATAATCTCAGCACGCCAATCGTTATATCTGAGTTACCAAGGTCGAAGTATTAAGAATAATGCGGTTAGGGAACCATCACTTGTTTTAAAAGAGTTGATGAGTTATTTGACCAAAGGGTTTGGTTGGGAATTTTCCCCCAATTTAGATGCAGTCTCATCTACAAACTGTTTAAGACAGTTAGCAATGCAACCCTACAGTGTAAGGAACTTTGTTCAGTCATTTCCAGGCTTTGATTCGCGTTGGTTAGCTTTAGGAAAGCAAATTTCTAATCTAAAAGACGATTCAAAGGCTAAACAAACAGAATTATTTATGCCATTAGCGCAAGAAACCCTAATGGTTTCCTTAGAAGATTTACTTAACTTCTACCAAAATCCAGCACGTTATTTTGCTAAAAATCAATTGAACCTTGTGCTAGATAATAAACAAAACTATTTAGAAGATAATGAGCCTTTTGTTATCGATTATCTAGACAGTTACCAACTAGCTGATACCTTTTTAAACGAAAATTTAGTTGTTAACGAAAACAAGATAGGACTGGCTATCGAGCATGAAAAATTGATTGCGATGTTAAGTGGTCGTTTGCCTGAATTACCAACTACAAAAGCTCAAGTGGATAAGTTAGCATCAGATAGCGAGCGTTTAGCATCTGTCATTAAAACGCATGTTGGTAACAATTTCCAAACGGTACCGGTGATTTTTGAAAGCCACCTTGTGTTGCCTTGTTTTGATAAAAATTCAATCGCTGAAAGTCAAGAATTTAAGGTTGTTATACAAGCAACATTACCGGTATGCGACCAACGAATTGTTCTAGCAAGGCCTACTTCAGCAAAAGCAAAAGACAAACTAAAGCTTTATTTGAGTCATTTATTAACTCAGTGCTTGAAAGAGAGTGGTAGCGGGTTGGAAATGCCAATTTCAACTTGTGAAGGATTTTATTTTAATACTAAGGCGCAAAAGGTAAATCATTTTCGAGTGGAAGAAGTCGAGCAGCCTAGGGAGGCGCTTAACGCTTTGCTCTCTCATTATATTGAAGGTATCCATTCACCTAAGCCATACTATGCAGGCATTGCTGAAACCATGTTAAAAGCAAAATCTTTTGAGCAAGCCCAGCTTGACAGTTTATGGCATGATGAACGCAGTGTTTACCAACTTGATCCTTATCTTCGTTATTTCTGGCCTGAATCGCCCAAATTGGAGCATTTACAACCAATTTTATTTTCATTATTTGAACCCGTGTTTTCAAAGGTTAAAGAGGTTAAGTCATCATGATTAACTCTCTAAATGCTGCAACGATAGGGCTTACTGGGCGACATTTAATTGAAGCGAGCGCTGGAACAGGTAAAACGTATAACATCACAAGGCTTTACCTTAGACTATTGCTAGAAAGGGATCTAACGGTACAGCAAATATTGGTGATGACCTTTACTAAAGATGCAACCGAAGAAATTCGAGGGCGTATCGAAAGCTTTATTCGCACTGCAATAGAAGATTGGGATACTTTAGTTAACGAAGACCAATATTTTACTAGCCTAAATGAAAAAGTATCCGCAGATAAAAGGCTTAAGGTTCTACATCAAGCATTGATCAATTTAGATGAAGCAGCAATATTTACCATTCACGGGTTTTGTAAGCGTGTATTAAGTCAACATGCTTTTCTAACCGGAGTGTCTTTTAATGCTTCGATGGAAGTTGACGCAAGAGACCTAGTTGTTCAAAGTTGCCAAGATTGGTTTAGAAATTTAGCTAACGAGAATCCCGAAGATTATCAAGTATTGGCGCAGTTTTGGCCAACACCCGAAACATTTATCCAGGCCTTTTTCAAAGCAATAAACCATCGCGCTCCTTTGAGTGCATTATCTGATGGTGAGGTTAAAGAAGGTTTTATTGAGTTAGTTAGGCTGGCATTACAACAGCTAAATAATAACCATGCATTATTAATTGAGACACTGATTGATGTAAAAAAGGGTGCTGATAAACAAAAACGAATTGAAGAACTTGATGCGTTAAAAAACTGGTTAATCACTGTTCAACAAGACTTTTCAGTAAGTGAAACGCCATTTCCTAAAGCGTTTATTGACGGAAAACGCTTTTCTAAGTCAGTCCACAAAGAAGCGCTTAAGCAAATTTTTTCCCCTTGCCAACAATTAAGCAAGGCATTAGCAACCCTGCCTATTAAGCTCAGCAAAGCACAAGCGCTTAAGGTTGCTAAAAATGGTATTTATCAGATTAGAGAAAAGGTTACTAACCAAAAGTTAACCGCCAATATGTTAACGTTTGACGATCTTATTGGTGTATTAGCAGACCGCCTAAGTGACGATGATAAACCAACGGGAACATCAAAGCTTTTAGCCGAAAAGCTCGCAACTCAGTACCCCGCGGCGTTGATTGATGAATTTCAAGATACGGATCCGCTCCAGTTTAGTATTTTATCGGCTATTTATTGTGATCATCAATCAACAGTACTTTATCTCATTGGCGATCCTAAGCAAGCAATATACGGTTTTCGCGGTGGCGATGTTTTTGCGTACTTACAAGCGAGAAATATTTGTGAACATCATTGGGTAATGGATACAAATTGGCGTTCTTCTCCAGGAGTTGTTGCTGGTTATAATCGATTATTTTATGGCAACCCATTAAACAAAGACGCCCAAGACGTTTTTAAATACGGCATTGAATATCAACCGGTTAAAGCAGCAAAAACTGCAGACAGTGCTAACTTAGATAATCGCTATAAAGCGATTCAATTTATTCATTTTAGTGGTGAACAACAACCTCAAAGTTTTCGAACCCAAATGGCGACTTGGTGTGCGAATGAAATTTTGACACTGTTGAATGAGACATCTGTAGCGTCTAAAGATATCGCTATTTTAGTACGCGATGGTACTGAAGCCGCAGATATTAAGGTCGCGTTACAAAATGCAAATTTAGCCAGTGTGTATCTCAGTAATCGAGCAAATTTGTGGCAAAGCACACAAAGCAAACAATTATTATTGCTGTTGAAAGGAATTGTTTATTTTGAAGATAAACGCCAGTTTAACGCGGCGCTAACCAGTCAGCTCTTACAGTTGTCTCCGTTAAAGTTTGTTGAGGTGACAAGTGATGAAGCGTCTTGGCAATATTATGTCGATAAATTTTCTTGTTACCGTCAAATGTGGTCTAGCCAAAGCTTCATAACAATGGCGATTAGTCTGTTGCATGATTTGATGTCATTTAGCTATCAGCAAGACAGAGAGCTTACCAATGTATTGCATCTGTTTGAATTGTTGCAATCGGCTAGTCAGCGACATCGACAACCGACAGAATTGCTTGCTTGGTTTGAACAACAATTGCTGCAAGAAGGCGGCGAAAATGAGGCTGAACTTAGGTTAGAAAGTGAAGAAAACCTGATAAAGATAATCACTCAACATGGCTCGAAAGGTTTAGAATATCCTGTTGTTTTCATACCGTTTAGTACAAGACATAAAGATCCGTTAAAAGTTGGGGTGAAAAACGTCGAACTTATAGAGTATCACGATAATCAACGGCAACTACTATTGAGCTTAGATGCTAATAAACACGCAAAGTCTGCTATGGCAGAAGAGCACTATGCTGAAACGGTTAGGTTACTTTATGTTGCAATAACTCGTGCTGAGCAGCGCTGCTACATTTTAACCACCAACTTTGATAATGCCCATCGTTCACCGTTAGGACAGACCCTGAACCTTAACGAACCGCAAAATTTAGGTAACGCGTTACAGTGCTTGGTAAGCGATGAGCCAGAATATATGGGCCTAGAGCTAATAAGTGAGCCGGTTGTTTCTCTTCGTGTTGATGAACACGTGCAATCGAATATTGAGGCGCAGGAAGCACTTTTTAAAGGCTCGATCGAAAGAAACTGGTGGTTAAGTTCATTTAGTTCATTAAGTCGTAATATTGTTGATATAGGCGTGTCTAATCCTGATCGAGATACTAATGGTATTGAAGCTAAAGAGGAATTGACTCAGGTGTTGCCATCTCAATCGATTCGTTTTGATATAGAGAAAGGGGCACGAACCGGTAATTTACTCCATGATATCCTAGAAAACTTGGATTTCGAACGCGTTAATGACAGTGAGAGTAGTATTTCTCAAGCAATGGAAAATCCGCTACTAAAATTTGGTGAACTAGATGGCTTTACTGAGCATGACTTAATGCAATGGTTAATAGACGTTGTTAATGCACCGCTTTTTCACACTGACACTATTGATAACTCAGTTTCATTGTCAGATGTTTCGTTTCAACAATCTATTCGAGAGTGTGAGTTTTATTTTCCGTTGACAGCGGTTTTGACTCGTCATTTAGTTAAACTGCTGTCCGATCATCGTATTCGTATTAATAAACAATTAGTTGCAAAAGATGTGCTGCTAACACGGCCAATGTTGCCTAACATTGAGCAACTCAATGGAATGATGCATGGCTTTATTGACTTGATTTTTGAATATCAGGGCAAGTACTACATTGCCGATTATAAAAGTAATTATTTAGGTGATTGCTTTGAAGATTACCGGCAAGAGTGTTTAGTTGAAAATATACAACACCATCACTATGATCTTCAGTATTTAATCTATAGTGTTGCCTTGCACCGCTATTTAAGCCAAAAGCTAGCCAATTACAAAATTGAACAACATTTCGGTGGTTGCTTATACCTTTATTTACGTGGCATGTCGCCCGTAAATAAACACCATGAAGGCGTTTATTTTTGTCATTTACCCCCAGAAGAACTGCTAGCGCTTGATCGGTTATTTACTGATCAAGATGTTCAAACTAGCAAAGACTCGCAACAGGATAATGAGGAGGTTAAGTGGTAAATACACTCGCAGTATCATCAAATCCTTTACCTTATTCATATTTTGAACAAGCAAGTACACAACTATACGGTATCAGCGCTATTGATTATTTTCTGGCTAAGGAGCTGACAGAGCTGCTTGTTAACACCACTGCCGATGATAAGGTCGAAAGCGAGGCGCAGATAAGCGAGAAAACTTTTCATCTTGTTGTCACATTGAGTATGGCGATGCGACAGGGCCATAGTTGTTTGTCATTAAAAGAGGTCGCTACGCAACGCGTTGGCTTTATGGCGCAAGCAAATGGTATTGTGAGTCATCAAGGTTACCAATTACCTACGTTAGTTGAATTAACAGCTTTATTAGAGAACTTAGCAATACGCCCAGAGGCTGGTAAGCCATTAGTTTATGCAAATGATAATCTTTATCTCAGACGTTACTATTTGTTTGAGCAAGAAGTGCGTAGCTATGTTAATAATAGTAAAAGCGACCAGCAATTAGAAAATACGATTGAAGTTAAACAACACTTATCGACGTTGTTTAGTAACGAAAGTGAAGAATTAGATTGGCAACACCTCGCGGTTGCTAACGCGATTAACAAGCGCTTTTCGATTATTGCGGGAGGACCAGGTACGGGTAAAACGTACACAGTAACGAAATTATTAGCCGCAATTATTAGCCTTTCATTTAATAAAAGCTTAACGATTGCATTAGTTGCTCCGACCGGAAAAGCGGCTCAGCGACTTAGCGAGTCTTTAGTAAAAGCGATAAAGGGCTTCGAAGGACAAATTGATGCTTCTATCCTTGCCCAAATACCGACGAATGCACAAACTATACACCGTTTGTTAGGCGTAATTCCGTATCAAGTAAATTTTCGTCATCACCAAGAAAACTTGTTGTCAATTGACGTATTAATCGTAGATGAAGTATCGATGGTTGATTTACCCATGATGGCGCGTATTATTCGAGCGTTACCAACACATACTCAATTAATAATGTTAGGTGATGCCGATCAGTTACCGTCTGTAGCTGTTGGCAGTATTTTAGCTGATCTGGCGCCAAGGCCGTTTAAAGGTTTTACCAAAGCAAATCGTGATTATCTACAAGAAGTAACAGGTTACGAACAAATTCCGGTGAGCAAATCTGGTCAAGATCACGTCACGTTTTTGCAAAAAAGCCGTCGCTTTGACGATAAAGGGTTAGTAGGGCAATTGGCAACTCTCGTCATTGAGAGCCAAGCCGCATTAAGTTGGTCGCTACTTGAACAACACAACGTCGTATATTCTCCAGAAAGTTTTACCTGGCTTGAAGCGATTGTAAAACAATATTATGCACCGCTATTAAGCGTTAAGTCATTAGATGAAGCTTTTAATATCCTAAATCAATTTAGAATATTGTCAGCAACACGCGTTGGAGAGTTTGGTGTAGAAAAATTAAATGAGCGAGTAGAACTTATTTTACAGGGTAAGTCATACGCAGAGCAGGTTTATCATGGTAAGCCTATTATGGTCACTGAGAATGATTATAGTTTGGACTTATACAATGGTGATATAGGGATAGTTTGGCGGCAAGAGAATGGTTCATTTAAAGTGTTTTTTGAGCGTCAACATGGAGAGTATTATGGTGTATTACTTTCTCGCTTACCACGCTACCAAACCGTTTATGCAATGACGATTCATAAAACACAAGGTAGCGAGTTTTCACACCTAGTGATGGTGCTACCAATAAGGAATGAAAACAATATGCTCTCTCGAGAACTCCTTTATACTGGTATTACACGAGCGAAACAATCGTTAAAGGTGGTTTCTAGTAAAGCAATCTGGTGTAATGCGGTTGAAGCTCGTGTCAAAAGAAACTCTGGATTGTAATTACCGTAAGCATAAAACATGAAAAATATAGATATCAATACCATTAACAAAGCGGTTTATCGCAAAAATCTTAATATGATTATTGTCGGTTTTATCGCGACCTTTGCTTTATTATCTGTCGCTTTTGGCGCTATTTTTATCCACTTTTTTGGTATAACGCTGGCGGAATCACTTCAAGGTGAAACAAATTTTAGATTTAATTTATTAGGGGTTATTTTAGCATTGTTGGCCTGTGCTGCTATCTTGCATAGCCTTAAACATAGTGATTTTTTTAAAGAGGTCTACTTTGTTTGGCAGTTAAAACAAATTAATAACCAAATTTATCGAAAGTTAAAAAGTATAAAATCAGCAGCAATGAAAGATGATATAACCGCTTTAACAATATTAAAGTATTATTTTTCAACACAAATATCTTTACTAAAGCTTGACGATAACACCATAACTATTGGCCATTTAGAAAAAGAACTAGCGGCTGTTGAACGACAAATACAGTCAAAAGATTTATCAATCGACATCACAGATTTTAATAAGCAAATGTTAGATAATTTTTAGTCCATTCACTTAAAAAGGAACATATGATGATAGGGTATATTACACTTGGCACTAATGATTTAGCCAACGCTTGCAACTTTTATGATCAACTGTTTGCCTGTATTGGCGCAGGTAGATTTTTAGAAACTGATAGTTTTGTTGCGTGGGCAACTTCTCCAGAGCAAGCCGCATTAAGTATCACTAAGCCATTTAATGGTGAAGCTGCAACAGTTGGCAATGGGGTTATGGTTGCATTAGTGATGAACTCACCACAAGATGTAGATAAAGTTTATCAAAAAGCAATAGAGCTTGGGGGGACGTGTGAAGGAAAACCAGGACCTCGTCAAGAAATGCCAGGTTTTTACGCGGGTTATTTTCGTGACCTTGACGGCAATAAACTGAACGCCTTTTACATGGATATGTCACAAATGCCTGGTTAAATGGCGGCAATATTAACTATCTTGATTAATCGGATACGCGCTAAAAAGCGGGTTCATCATAACCTATGATTGGACTCGCTTTATTAAATTTATTTGTTTGCAATCTGTTGGAGACTGTCGATGAAAAAAATAAAAAATGAGTCAGCATTATTAAAAAAAGCGATTATGATTGGTGAAAAATATGCCATAAATAGAGGCTATGCAGGTTTCTCTGCAACGGATGCAGCAAAAGAAAAAGTTGAAGTGCTTTATCGTTTACTCGTGCAAGATAAATTAGTTCATCCGCTGCCAGAAAGCGAAGAGAACTTGCTAAATATGAAACATAAACTCGCACTTTGGATAGCTAAACAACTACCTGAAGATCACCCTTTGCTTAAGTAATCATTTAAGAGGAATAATTCATGCAGTTAAAGATCCACCAAAACGTAAAGCGGGGAATATGTTTCGTAATGGTATTCATCGGCTTAATGAGTTGTTCTGACGATGTTGGCAAGGTAAGCCTCGGTCTTTTTACAACCAAGGATGTCGTTGTCGTGGCAAAGCAAGATCCAATTGTTAAAGGGGTAACCTGTCATATTAGTCATGTTGAAGCCAATTTAGATTTTTCCGATCCTTCTGATATGTCGATAGCGTGTCGACAAACAGGAGAAATTACCATGGAACAAATTAACAAAATTGACAAGACTAAAGATGGCGAAATAGTTTTTCGTGAATCGAAAAGTATTCTATTTAAAAGCCTAAAAGTTCGTCGTATTTATGATCAAGAGCACCAAACCTTAATTTACCTTTCTTATTCAACAAAAGAGTCCAGTGGTAGTCATCACCATTCATTGTCAACAGTACCACTGTATAACACGCAAGCGTGGAAAGTTTTTAGTAAGCCACCTGAAAAACCAGCGTCTTAATGGTTTATCAATACCGTTATCTTAGTAAAGTGGTAATCAAAGGATTATTTAAACAATTTTTTGATAAATATAGGAATTAATAGCTAATTCAGTCTATGTTTAATGTGATGAATAGTTAATTTTGCGCTAGTTTAAAGGAAAATTTATGGAATCATTACAAGTCAAAGAATATATGAACCATTATCCGGTAACGTTTAATCCTGATATGGGATTAGCGGAAGCGTCTTTGCGATTTTTAAAAACCAAACAAATTGGTGGGCCAGTCGTTGATCAAGGGCATCAACTTGTTGGCTTTTTATCAGAAAGTGACATTCTTTCTAAGTTATTGGAGTCGACTTATTATAATCAACAAACCTTTACCGTTGATGATTTGATGCGTAAAGATGTCTTATCAGTAAAGCCCTATGACAGTATTATTGAGCTTGGTCAGAAAATGCTCCAAAACAAGCCGAAAGTGTATCCGGTCGTCGATGACGAAGGAAGTTTATTGGGAACCATATCAAGAAGCGATGTCCTTCTTGCGATAGATAAACATTTGCGTTCTGGTTATCACGTTTAATCTTAGAATTTAATTGCTAACGCCTATCCAATCTGCTGCATTTCTCAGGGTAAACTGATAAACTTCGCGTTTTGATGTTTACTTTGAGAAAAGTCTTTGTCTTCTGCAACACCTGATAATACTAATATTACTCTTGAATCAATTCAGTCCTTGTTACCTCAAGTAAAGGGCTCAGATATTGCGCGTATTAAAAGTCGACTAAATGGATTACGTAAATTAAAGCCTAGCGAAAAGCAGCAAAAAGTGTTGCGTTCAATTTACGATATGACCTTACAATCGATTCAAAGTAAGCTGGTCAAACAACAGAACTTACCAGAAATCAGTTTTCCAGAAGGCCTACCAGTCAGTCAAAATGTCGATATTATCGCTAAGGCTATTAATGATAACCAAGTTGTCATTATTGCAGGTGAAACCGGTTCGGGAAAAACAACGCAAATTCCAAAAATTTGTATGTCTCTAGGACGCGGGATTGAAGGGCGAATAGGCCATACACAGCCTCGACGAATTGCTGCAAGAACAGTGGCATCACGAATTGCCGAGGAGCTTAACAGTGAATTAGGCAAGGTCGTCGGTTATAAAGTACGTTTCAACGATATGGTTGATGAAAATAGCCATATAAAACTGATGACAGATGGTATTTTGTTGACAGAGATGCAGCATGACAGATTACTGCGACAGTACGATACTATTATCATTGATGAGGCACACGAGCGTAGCTTAAATATCGATTTTATTTTGGGTTATTTACGGACAATTTTACCGAAACGTCCAGATTTAAAGGTTATCATCACCTCTGCGACCATTGATCCTGAGCGTTTTGCTAACCATTTTAAAGATCATCAAGGAAAGCCGGCGCCGATTATTGAAGTGTCAGGGCGCACTTATCCCGTAGAAGTTCGTTATCGACCGCTAGAGGAACAAGATGACCCTGATGTCATTACGGGTATTTTGAATGCTGTTGATGAACTATCGGAACTTGGTCAAGGTGATATTCTGGTTTTTCTAAATGGTGAACGAGAAATTCGCGATACTGCTGAAGCTTTAGAGAAGGCCAAGTTGAAACACACCCAAATCTTGCCGCTCTATTCGCGATTAACAGTACAAGAGCAAAACCGTATCTTTTTGCCACATTCTGGGCGAAACATTGTTTTAGCTACCAACGTTGCAGAAACCAGTTTAACGGTACCTGGGATTAAATATGTCATCGACCCTGGTACGGCACGTATTTCACGTTATAGCTATCGTACTAAAGTTCAACGATTACCCATTGAAGCGATTTCCCAAGCCAGCGCAAATCAAAGAGCAGGTCGCTGTGGTCGTGTTTCCTCTGGTGTATGTATTCGACTTTATAGTGAGGATGATTATAACTCACGTAGTGAGTTTACCGACCCAGAAATACTACGAACCAATCTAGCGACGGTTATTTTACAAATGTTAGCCCTTGACTTAGGGGACATCAGCCGCTTTCCATTTGTTCAGCCTCCTGATAATCGTAATATAAATGATGGCTTACGATTATTAGAAGAGTTAGCAGCTATTGAGAAAACTCATAGCAAAAATAAATTAACAGATTGCGGTAGAAAACTGGCAAAATTTCCGGTTGACCCTCGACTATCGAAGATGATTTTAACTGCGATAGAACTGGGCTGCATTGAAGAGGTTTTTATTATTGCTGCCGGGATCAGTATTCAAGATCCGCGTGAGCGACCTCATGAAAAACAGCAAGCTGCAGATGAAAAACACAGCCGTTTTAAAGATAAACAATCAGATTTTATTAGCTATTTAAATTTGTGGCGTTATATCAAAGAGCAGCAAAAGTCGTTATCAAATAATCAATTTAGGAAGTTGTGCCAAAAAGAGTTCCTCTCATACCTGCGTATTAGAGAATGGCAAGACATTGTTAGTCAGTTAAAACTTGCGCTAAAAGAGTTAGATATCAAGTTAACCCGGTTAGACCAAGAAGATACCAACGCTGAGCAAATCATACATCAGGCGATTTTGTCTGGTTTACTTAGTCATATTGGACAAATAGAAGAGAACAAAGAATATAAAGGAGCTAGAGGTAGCAAGTTTTACATTTTTCCGGGCTCATATATCGCAAAAAAACCACCTAAATGGATCATGGCTGCCGAATTAGTTGAAACGAGTCGACTATTTGCTCGTATTGCAGCAAAAATTGAAGTTAATTGGATAGAACCACTTGCAAAACATTTATTAAAATATAGCTACAGCGAACCTCACTGGGAGAAAAAACAAGGTGCAGTAATGGCCTTTGAGCAAGCTAGCTTGTACGGTTTGGTCATCGTAGCTAAAAGAAAAGTTAATTTTAACAAAATTGAGCCTGCTACCTGTCGAGAAATCTTTATTCGAGAAGCGTTAGTTAATGGCCAATCAACCATTAAAGAAAAGTTTTACCTTACTAATAAACAACTCGTAGCTGATATTGAAAAGCTTGAGCAAAAAGCACGACGTAAAGACTTTCTCATCGATGAAGAGTACTTGTATCAGTTTTTTGATGAAAAACTGCCTGAAAGTGTCATATGCCAACGTAGTTTTTTAAGTTGGTGGAAGAAAGCTAAACAAACTCAGCCCCAATTATTAACCTATACGCGCGAATTCTTGCTTAATGAAGATGAAAAGATAGTAAACAAGCAAGAATTTCCTGATACGTGGCAGCAGGGGACGTTAACGTTACCGTTAACTTATCATTTTGCACCAGGTGAACAAGATGATGGAATAAGCTGCCATATCCCGATAAGCTTACTAAATCAGGTACAAGATCAAGGCTTTGATTGGCTTATTCCTGCAATGAGGTATGAGCTGATCATAAGCCATATTAAAGGACTACCGAAAACTCTCCGTCGCAATTTTGTCCCTGCACCCAATTATGCTCAAGCCTGCCTTGCGGCGATGACCGATACCGAGCTGACCTTTAAAGAAGCACTTGCCAAACATTTATTAAGAATGACAGGTGTTAGGATTGAAGCGGAAAACTGGCAGCAAGTAGAACTTGCCAATCACCTGATTGTTAACTTTAAAGTTATTGATGACAAAGGGAAGTTGATCGCTCAAGGTCGAGATTTGACCAAGTTAAAAGAGCAGCTGCAAGGAAAAGTAAAAGCAACGATTAAATCAGTCGCTGATAAAGGTATTGAACGCCAAGGTATTGAACAGTGGGATTTTGACCAATTACCTGAAAATTATCAAAAAAATGTTGCTAATATCACCGTGAAAGCCTACCCCGCGTTGGTTGATAAAAAGTCCAGCGTTGCCATTGAATTGTTTGAACAGCCACAGGTTGCCGAGCAAACAATGTTAAAGGGTTTGGCGAGATTGGTACTATTAAACATTCCATCACCATTAAAATACCTTCAAGAAAACTTGCCCAATAAAGCCAAATTAGGCATGTATTTTAACCCGTTCGGTTCAATAAAAGAGTTACTAGATGATTGCATTGAAGCTGCATGCTTGCATTTAATTGAACAGCAAGAGCATCTTGCAAGAAATGAGAGCGAATTTATTAAACTAAAAGATACTGTTCGCCAAGATATCTGTGAATGCGTTTTAGACGCTGCACTTCAAGTAGAGCAAATTTTAAATCTTACGCACCAAATTAATAAAAAGCTTAAAGGAAAAGTATCCCTTGAAATTATTCAATCGCAAGGAGATATCAAAGACCAGTTGAATCAATTGGTCTTTAAAGGCTTTATCGTTAAAAGCGGCATCAAAAGACTTCCAGACATTTTACGTTATTTAAATGCCATAGTGCGACGCTTTGAAAAACTCCCGATCGATCCAAACCAAGATCGGTTGAAAATGCTTGAAGTTGAAAAAGTACATACTGCTTATCAGCAACTATTAGCAAAACAACGAAAAGACTTGCCGTTACCAACTGAATTAGTTGAGGTTCGTTGGATGATAGAAGAGCTAAGGGTCTCGTTATTTGCTCAAAATTTAAAAACAGCCATACCAATTTCGAGCAAGCGCGTTTTAAATACTTTAAAAGCACTTGAATAAAGACAGCGATTGACAGCGAAGTTACCAATGCGTATAAATTAGTTAACGCATTTAACATAAATGGAGCAGTAATGGTTAATTATGACGATAAGCGTGATTTTTATCGCATGATGGTAAATAGCGATGTCACAGTAACAGTGTTAGGCGATGAAACAACTTCTACCTTGTTAGCAACATGTCGAGATTTAAGTGCTACCGGCTTAGCCATTGAAATGCCGCATCCGCTAGAGTTAAATACTCGCGTTAATGTTAGTCTTGCCTCAGCTAATAACAGAGTGCAACCACTTGATGTTACTGGTCGCGTTGTGCGGGTAAACGAAGAGTCTGCAGATAGCTATTTGATCGGCATTAATATCTCTGAAATAGATTAGCCAATAAGCGCATTGTTTAACTAACACAATGCGCTAAAGAAAATGTTTCAGGTATTACTCTACCTGACAAACAAGTCCTTTAAGATAATACCCTTCTGGATAATTGCTACTGATAGGGTGGTCTGGTGCTTGATGCAATCGTTCAACAAAATAGGCGTTACGTTTGGCATCGAGTGCAGCGTCAGCAACGACTTTTTGGAATAAACTGGCTTCCATTAAACCTGAACATGAAAATGTTAATAATATGCCGTTAGGTTTTAATAATTGCATGGCTAACATATTAATATCTTTGTAGCCTCGACATGCCCCGGTTAGTTGCGCTTTAGACTCAACGAACTTGGGTGGATCAAGAATAATCATATCAAAGGTTCTTTTTTCAGCGCGGTATTGTCGAAGCAGTTTAAAAACATCTTCCTTAACAAACGTTACTTTATCCGCGGCAATGCCGTTAAGTTCAACATTGCGTTTGGCAGTATCTAGCGCTTCTTGAGAGACATCAACATTAATAACTTCTTTAGCACCCTGCAGAGCACAATGTAGAGAAAATGTACCAGTATATGAAAAGCAGTTAAGAATTTGTTGATCTTTAGCGTAAACACCCGCGGTTTTTCTAGATTCGCGTTGATCTAGGTAAAAACCGGTTTTGTGGCCTTTTTCTACATCAACAATTATCTTCACACCATATTCTTCAATGACGCGTTCTGTACTCGGTGCCGGCTCGGTTAGCCACCCTGTAACAGGTGTTAAACCTTCCTTTTTGCGAACATCGACATCGGAACGCTCATAAATAAAATAATCGGGGTAAAGTGTTTTTAAGGCATTAACAATAGTGTAACGATGAAAGTCTGCTCCAGCGCTTAATAATTGACAGACAATGATATCGTCATAAATATCAATTGTGACACCGGGTAGGCCATCAGATTCGCCAGCAATCAATCGATAACCATTAAGTTTTCCTTTCGCAATAAACCAATCGCGTCGCCTTTGTGCATTGCTAAGTTTGTTGATAAAAAACGTTTCATCAATTTGTTCGCTTTGTTCAAAAGTCCACACTCGGATACGAATTTGAGATTCAGGCGAGTATGCGCCGCGAGCAAGCCAATTACCTTTGTGATCATGGAGTTCGACAGTTTCGCCAATTAAGGGATTACCTTTAATTTTATTAATTGCTTTTGAGAACACCCAAGGGTGTTTGCGGAGTAATGATTTTTCACGAGAAATTTTTAAATTAATAATTGCTGACATTTGCCTATACTTAAGTAATGAACGATGCACAGCGCGCAGTTTAGTCATTCGTGCATCAAGGTGCAAACTTAACGTAGCTAATATTTGTTTGAGTATATTTATATGAATGTAAGTTATTTAGCCCATGTCAGTGGAAAAGTACAAGGCGTCTATTTCAGAGCGTCTAGTCAACAACAAGCGATAGAGTATGGATTAAGCGGCTATGCACGTAACCTTGCTGATGGCGATGTTGAAGTTCTCATGTGTGGAGAGCAAGAAAATGTCGAAAAAATGATAGAGTGGCTAAAGCAAGGGCCACCACAAGCGACGGTTGAAAAAGTTGATGCTCACCAAGTCGACTGGCAAGACCATGCGTTTTTTTCAATAGGTTAAACCGTGTATTAAGCTTTAGTCTTTAAAGTTAATCTACATTTCACTAGTTAATGGCAGCGGCAATGCCAACCATTTCATGGAAAGGATTTGCCGCTAATCTTATTGATTGGCATCGTTATTTGTCGTTTACTTTTGTAAAGCGTTTGATTTTTTTGTTGTCCCGCTCAATAAATTCATCAAACATTGATAAGGGGCGTACCCAAATGTCACGCTCACCATATTCAGGTTGATAAACCACCATTAGCTCTTCAGTCTCACTGTGTTTAGCGATATGCAAAACATTATAATAACTGCCCTTAAAATGCTGATATCTTCCGAGTTCTAGAATAGGCATATTGGTTTCCTTAATAATATTAAATTTTTTGGTGCTAGTTTATTGGGCTTTGACGATAATTACTATCGTTGTTATTAGCGTCAAAAATTTAAGGTATACAAATTGCTTAATTTAAGGTGAATTAACAATTCGCCGTTTAAGCATTTTTTTAAATTGGTATTAGAGCGTTTTGAACTTTGATGTTTAATTTTTGTGCGAGTTAAATGTGTTTTTACCACGGCGCAAGGAGTGTAGCATAGTTATTCTATGTAAAATCCTTGCACAGCTTCCGCGTCCTGCTTACGCTTAGTACCTACGTCCTGCAGGCAACAACGGGCAAAACACATTTAAACGAATCTTTAGGACAGCGTTTATACGCCATTTCTACTGTGTTATCGTTAATTCGAATAGAATAACTATTAAACATTGACTCTGTCTTGTATTAATGGCGTCTAAATCGCTGCAAAAACAAACAGTGAAGTTCAACACGCTCTAGATATTGCAAGCACATTAGTGCTGAGATTGTTTAATTATGGAGACAGGTTTTATGGCGTTAAGAAAAAAAGTTAAATTAGCCAACCACCATCAGCTACCGCACTCATTATTGTCGATAATTAATGAGTTTAGAGGACAGAATGTTGTTGGTTTTGGACGAAACCGTCAGCAACAATTAGAATGTTTATTAAAAAACCTACTTAATTACCAGTCAGAATCCTTTAAACAACAACTAAAGAAAGAACTTTTAGCTTATTATCAAGAACTGAGTGAAGACGTTATTAATCGCTAATTAACGCTCCAAAACAAACTAACGCTAATGAATATGCTCATCATAATATTCATTTAACGGTATCGATTTACCATTTTCCAATACGATACGCGCATGAGTAGCATTTAAGTCCCTTGGATCGCTAACGCCACATGAGTGTGCAATCATTCCAACTGCGTCCATCATGTTTTTTGCATAATTTGCGACTCTTACAGACTTCTCTTTTGCCACTAAACCTCTTTGTAAGCTTTTCTTATGAGTCGTAATGCCTGTTGGACAGGTGTTTTTGTTACATTGCAGTGACTGAATACACCCAAGTGAAAACATGAAGCCTCGTGCGCTATTGCAAAAGTCTGCCCCTGAACATAACGCCCATGCGACATCAGCGGGATTAATCATTTTTCCTGCGACAAATATTTTGATGTGCTCGCGCAAATTGTAGGTAATTAATAACTGATTTATAGCGGGTAGTGACTCTCTAATCGACATGCCTACATCATCCATCAAGGTCATTGGAGCTGCACCGGTTCCACCGTCACAGCTATCAATAGTAATAAAGTCAGGCGCCTTTTCTTTTCCTATTTGTACTATATCCTGACAAAAGCTTTCAAACCATTTTACAGAGCCTAAAACAAACTTAAATCCCACTGGCTTACCCGTGATTTCCCGAATATGGTTTAATTTTTTAATGAGCGATAGATTGTCGCGGACATCAGGGTGTCGATTGGGGCTTATTGAATCTTTACCTAATGCTATTCCACGAACCTCTGCGATATCTTCGGTAACTTTATCTCCCGGTAAAATGCCACCTTTGCCAGGTTTTGCGCCTTGTGAAAGCTTAAGTTCAAACAACTTTACTTGTTCGTGTTTTGCTATGTTAGCAAGCTTACTATCGTCTAAGTTACCTTGTTCATCTCTAACACCATAATTTGCGGTACCTATTTGAAAAATAATATCTGCACCACCTTGTAAATGGTAAGGCGAAAGACCACCTTCACCAGTATTCAACCAAATCCCGGCTTTTGCTGCCCCGTATGAAAGCGCCTGAACAGCAGGTTTAGAAATAGCACCATAACTCATCCCTGAAATACCGAAAAAGGCATTCGTCGTCCAAGGTGTTTTACAATCTTTTCCAACAGTGATAGTTCTTGGTGATACTATGTCATTCTCTAGGGTTGGAAATGTGCAATTGGCAAACGAGACATAGCCAGTGGCTTTGATATCTCTTGTAGAACCAAATGCGATGGTTTTACTCAGATTTTTTGCTGCGCGATAAACCCAAGCACGTTGAGCACGGTTAAATGGTAGCTCTTCTCTGTCCATAGCAAAAAAATATTGGCGAAAAAACTCGCCTAAATGTTCGAAAAGATAGCGAAAACGGCCTACAACAGGGTAGTTTCGTCTAATCGCCTGTTTGGTTTGAAAACGGTCTATAACGTAAATGACAACAATAGCTACGATGGCGAGCGATAATAAAATGACAAAGATAAAAGCAAGCCAATTAAGGGTTGAGCTGGTGATTGATTGCCACGAGCTTGGCATAATAGATTCCTTACACGTCTTTTCGAGTATAAGTTACTATCAATAATACAAAATTCATCAAAATTCAATGAGTAAGAGATAATTCAATGGGAAGAGAGAAGTGTTGGTTGCGGGAGCCGGATTTGAACCGACGACCTTCGGGTTATGAGCCCGACGAGCTACCAGGCTGCTCCATCCCGCGTCCGAATGGTTTATCTTATTTGCTTTAACGCTAAGATAAACAAGCCTTAGAGTTTTGAATTCGCTCTAAACGAATACTTTACCATAAAGTGTTGGTTGCGGGAGCCGGATTTGAACCGACGACCTTCGGGTTATGAGCCCGACGAGCTACCAGGCTGCTCCATCCCGCGTCCGATATCTCACCTCAGTGAAAGCGAGGCGTATGTTAAGGATTGTTGACCCAGATTGCAACCTGTTTTTCTGCTTTTTTTAGTGTTGGTTTAATTATTATACAAAGCGCTTTAATTATCATCACAAACTCAAGTCAATTACGATAAATGGCTATCGACAGAGCGTTGATTTGTTTATAATCCCACTCAATTTATTAAGTAATTTGTGGATATTAACAAGTGCATTCATTTTTAGCGTTAACTTCTCCTGGTGTAGAAATTTTACTAGCCGAAGAATTAAAGGAGCTAGGGGCAGATCAGATTGTCCAAAAACCAGAAGGTGTTTACTTTGAAGTATCGCTAACTAAAGCTTATCAGATTGGATTAGCGACTCGTTTCGCAACTCGAATAATGCTCAAGTTAGGAGAGGGTGAAGCGCGCAATAAAGACGAACTTTATCAAAGTGCTAGAGCAATAGATTGGTTGTCGCATTTTGATTCAGGTCATACCTTTGCTATCGATTTTGTCGGAAAAAGCCAAGAAATACGAAATAGCCAGTTTGGTGGATTAACGGTTAAGGATGCTATTGTCGACTCGTTTCGCGATAATGGTAAAGAACGACCGTCAGTAGATAAAACCAATCCTCATATCGGCTTTCAAGTAAGACTCTTAAAACAACAAGTTACCTTTTATCTCGACTTTTCTGGTCGCGGGTTATTTCAACGAGGTTATCGAGAAAACAAAGGAGCAGCGCCATTAAAAGAGCATTTAGCAGCAGCTATAGTAAAGCGCTCTGGTTGGTTGGCAGATACTAGTATTCCCCTAGTTGACCCTATGTGTGGTTCAGGGACAGTATTGATAGAAGCCTGCTATATGGCTGCGGGTTATCTGCCAGGTATTGATCGTCAATATTGGGGATTTGAACATTGGTACGGGCACCAGCAACAGGAATTTGAGCAGCAGTTGGAGCAGGCCAAACAATCATCTTATCAAGGTCTATCGAAATTGGACGTTAACTTGTTTGGTCATGATATCGACGCTAATGTATTGTCCAAAGCACGACAAAATATAAAACGAGCCGATTTAGCGAAATTTATTAATCTTTCAGAGCAAAATATTAATCAATTAGAAAACCACTATGGTGATAAAGGGGTAATGCTATTTAACCCTCCATACGGTGAACGTATCGGTGAACTTCCTGAATTAGTAGAAAACTTTGTTGGTTTAGGACAAACATTAAAAGCTTCGTTTCAGCAATGGCAGGTGGTTATTTTAACTGCCAACATTGATTTACTTGCCATGTTGAAGTTAGCCAGCAAAAAAAGATATAAGTTTAAAAACGGACCTTTAGATTGCCAATTAGCTCTTTACACAATAGATGATAAGCAAATTGAAAAGGACCAAAACCAACCACAGTTTGCTATTGAAGATTCATCGTTTGCCAATCGTTTAAAAAAGAACGTGAAGAACCTAAAATCTTGGCTAAAATCGCAAGCGATTGAATGCTATCGTGTCTATGATGCCGACATTCCAGAATATAACGTTGCCATTGATGTTTATGGTGATTACTTGGTTATCCAAGAGTACGCAGCACCGGCCACCATAGATGAACAAAAAGTTGCTAAACGTTTACAGGAAATTATTTACTTTGCTCCTAAAGTACTTAATGTCGACGTTAATAAGGTGGTCTTGAAAACCCGTAGTAAACAAAAAGGTAATGCGCAATATCAGAAGATAGATAAAAGCAAAAGGTTTATTACCGTGCATGAACATGGAGCTAAGCTTAAGGTAAACCTTTGGGACTATCTCGATACTGGATTATTCCTTGATCATCGAAAAACCCGTCAAATAGTTGCTAAAAAAGCTAAAAACAAAACATTATTAAATCTTTTTGCCTACACTGGTTCGGTATCACTGCAAGCAGCGTTGCATGGTGCTTCAAAAGTAACAACCGTTGATATGTCTAACACCTATTTGAATTGGGGGCAGGAAAATTTTGCCTTAAATAATCTAGGAGGGCATAAGTATCCGTTTATTCAAGCCGATTGCTTAAAATGGCTAAAAGAATGTAAAGAACAATACGATGTGATTTTTATTGATCCGCCAACCTTTTCAAATTCAAAACGGATGGATGATAGTTTTGACGTACAACGGGATCATGTTGAATTAATTACTGATGCCTTGAAGTGTTTGGCACCGCACGGCGAAATAATTTTTACCAATAATAAACGCAATTTTAAAATTGATCGTGATGCAATGTGTGCAATCGGCGTCAATGTAACTGAATTAACGGAACAAACTCGAGACAAAGATTTTTTGAGAAATAAACATATTCATAACAGTTGGTTGATAAAACGTGAAAGTTAACGCCGAAAAGAGTTCCTATTATTTGTTTAGTAGCGAAGGATGTCACCTGTGTGAGCAAGCACTAGAATTAATTCGTCAGGTAATCGATGACAATAAGTTAACGATTATCGATATTGTGAGTGACGATAAATTGGTTGATTTGTACGGAGTACACATACCCGTACTTGAGCGACAAGACACAAAAGAAAAATTATTTTGGCCTTTTGAATTGAGTGAAATAGAGAAGTTGATTAGTTAATGGAATTAATTCGTATTACCGATGCTGAGTTAGCTTTTGGTGAAGACAAAATCCTTGATAGTGCTGAACTTAGAATTAAACAAGGTGAGCGCGTTTGTTTAGTGGGTCGCAATGGTGCTGGTAAATCGTCTTTACTCAAAGTGTTAAATAAACAACAAGTGCTTGATGATGGACAATTTGTTGTTTCAAATGATGTCCACGTAGCTATGCTACAACAAGACCCACCAGACTCTTGTGACATGAGTGTTTTTGACTATGTTGCCCAAGGTGTTGAACATAATGCTGCGTTAATAAAACAGTATCATACGTTACTTGGTGTCATTGCTAACGATGCCAGTGAAGCAAACTTGGAAAAACTTTCAAACGTCCAACATCAACTAGATCAAGCAAATGCGTGGCAAGATGAGCAACGTATCGAAAAAGTTTTATCAACATTAAGTTTAACCGCAGAAAAACAGGTTAATTCACTTTCTGGTGGCTGGTTAAGAAAACTTGCGTTGGCAAAGGCATTGGTAAGTAACCCAGATATTTTGCTGTTGGATGAACCAACCAACCATTTAGATATCTCTAGTGTTCTATGGCTAGAGAAGTTTCTTAAAGACTTTAGTGGAACCATAGTATTTATTAGTCATGACCGTGCTTTTATCCGTGGATTAGCAACGCGAATTGTTGATTTAGATAGAGGAAAACTAACCAGTTATCCTGGAAACTATGATGTTTACGTAGAGCAAAAACAACACGATTTGCAAGTAGAAGCTTCACAAAACGCGCTATTTGATAAAAAGCTCGCAGAAGAAGAAGCTTGGATCAGACAGGGAATTAAAGCCCGTAGAACCCGTAACGAAGGACGAGTCAGAGCATTAGAAAGGTTACGAGTTGAGCGTCAACAGCGCCGAGAAGTTAAGCATCAAGGCGATATTAATATCTCGACAGGTGATCGTTCAGGTAAGTTAGTATTTGAATGTGAAAACCTCAACGTTAGTTTTAATGACAAGAACGTTATCCAAGATTTAAGTTTATTAATAACACGTGGGGATAGACTTGCGCTTATCGGTGCAAACGGCACTGGTAAGTCTACGTTAATTAAACTTATTATGGAGCAACTAAAACCGAGTTCTGGCAAACTGCGGGTAGGCGTTAATTTGGAAATTGCTTATTTCGATCAACACCGAGAGCAACTAGACCCGAATAAAACAGTGCAAGATACTGTTGCTGATGGTAAGCAAGATATTACGGTTAACGGGAAAACTAGACACGTACTTGGCTATCTTCAGGATTTTTTATTCAGCCCAAAACGTGCTCGTACTCCAGTTCGCGCATTATCAGGTGGTGAAAAGAATCGCTTGTTATTGGCTAGGTTGTTTTTAAGGCCTAGTAACTTGTTAATTTTAGATGAACCAACTAACGATTTAGATATTGAAACGTTAGAGTTATTGGAAGAAGTCGTTGCAAATTATTCAGGAACCGTTATTTTAGTCAGCCATGATCGCGATTTCGTAAACAATTGCGTAAATAGTTGTTTGTATTTTGATGGTAGCGGCCATATAAATCAGATTGTTGGTGGTTATGACGATGTAGATGAGTATCTTGAGCTTAAAGCACAGCAAAGAAAGCAACAAGAAAATGCTCATAAGGTGGTAAAAAAACAGGTTGAGAATAAAAAGCCTGAAACACCGATAAAAAAGAAGTTATCTTATAAAGAACAGCGTGAATTAGAAATTTTACCTGAAGAAATCGATCAGTTAGAACAGCAAATTGATCAGATTCAACAACAGGTAAATGAAGCTGACTTTTTTAGTCAAGACGCAGCTATCACAACGAAAATATTGAACCAGCTGGAAGAATTAGAGTCGAAGTTGGACGCTTGTTATACAAGATGGCAAGAATTAGACGAATTATAATACGAAAATGAGAGTTAAGTAGTTACATGAAAAAATTTGCAACTTCAGTGTTAGCACTAAGTTTATCCACGATATTAAGCGCGTCATTTGCTCAGGCGGCTACCTACCAAGTTATCGACAAAGGAGCTGCTTCTTCGTTGGAATACACCTATGGCAAGCAAGAAAATAATATGGGCCAGATGGTTATTGAAGGAACAAACTTTTACAATTTTCCTGTTCAGTTTCAATATCTAAAAGAGACTGACTATGACGCTATTGTATCATTAGCGGATAGCAACCATGAGAATCAGTTTTTTTTAGAAAATATTGAAGATGAATCGTTACTTCGTGCAGGAAATCCAACGGCAAACGATCTCGCGTGGGTGGTACTTTATCTTCAAAATAAATCGACTGATCTACTTTATCAAAAAGTTGGCAATACCGCAGCCTTAATTAATGATGGTGGAGAAACGAGAGAAATTGTTATTTTTGATGAAAAGATCACTGATACTGGCAGGTATTCTCGCTCTACAGAAGATCATGTAAACGGTATAACTGAGCAGGGTTGGTTGTATGGCTATGCATCAGCTCCTTTTTTGCCGCTGGAGCATACCTTATCTGATGGTGAAGTTATTACTTATTGGGTTAGGGATTACTCAACAAGAGGCTACTACTCAATAGATAGCGGCGAAACCATCATTCCGATAATACCTCCTGAATCAACTTATGGCGGCCAATCGTCAATATTTGATATGAGTAACAATGGTTACGCGGTGGGCTTTGCTAGTACAGAAGTCGCACAAGAAGCAATTGACTATATTAACGATGAAGAAAATGGTTGTTCAAAACCTGAAACATTAGAGAATCAACCACTAGAAGTATGTATTCAACAATACTCAGAGCGTAATATTTATAATGCTCAAGCCTTTAAATGGCTTCTTGATAGTAATGGGGTGGTATCAGAGCAAGCATTGGGGCGTTTAGCACAGCCGGAAGAGGATGACCCTAGAGAATTTGCAAGTTATGCGCTTGGTGTCAATAGCAGCGGGGTTGCAGTTGGTTATGCGCTTGGCGGTTTAGAAAATAATATTAAAACACCGCTTTCAAATAAAATTACCAACGTTTATTCGGTGATGTTTATTAACGATGAAGTTATTCCATTTAATTTTCAAGATAGTAAATATGCAGATGATAGGGTAGACAATAGAAACTCCGACTCAAGAGCAACCGCGATTAATGATGCAGGTTTTGCCATAGGCTATCTAAATGTTTTTGTTAACGGCTCTGAGCGCAAGAAATTCTATTATGTAGACACAAATTCAGATTCATTATTAATGAATTTTCCCGATGGTTTTTTCAATGGTTCTTCGAGTGAACCTAATGCGATTAATGAAAATGGCATAATCGTTGGTAAAGGCGAGGTTGAAACTCATAGTAGCGCACGTAAAGCTCGCAGAACTCACGGCTTTATGTATGAGATAGAGACTGATACTTTTACAGATTTAAATGATTTTTTACCATGTCTTTCTGAATATACGATTATAGATGCTAATTCTATCAATGAAAATAATGAAATCTCAGCAACAGCGGTTGTAAAAACACCTCGAAGAAACGCTAAAGGAGAGCTTTATTACGACGAAAGTGGCGAGCAAGTAATGGAAGATGTGTTAAGAGCGGTAAAACTTGCACCAATTGAAGGTGAGATAGAAGATTGTAGCGAAGTAGAAGAGAAAATAGAGCGTCAAGGCGCTTCAACCAGTTATACAGCGTTGCTCGGTTTATTTTTGTTAGGATTGGTTCGAAGAAAGGGTTTATTCAAACAAAAATAAATTAAACTTAATTTAAGTAATAAAAAAGCACTTAACAGTGCTTTTTTTATTACTAACAATTAAGATTGTTTAAAATGCGGTCGTATCTGTAAATAAGCCAACTTTTAAATCAGTAGCTGTATAGATTACACGACCGTCTACAGAAACCGTTCCATCAGCTATACCCATGAATAATTTTCGTTTTATTACACGCTTTAAGGTAATGTTGTAGGTAACTTTCTTCGCGGTAGGAAGAACTTGTCCTGTAAACTTTACTTCTCCAACACCTAATGCTCTGCCATGGCCTGGACCGCCAGACCATGCTAAGTAAAAACCAACCAATTGCCACATGGCATCTAAGCCAAGACAGCCAGGCATAACAGGATCACCTTTAAAGTGACAATCAAAAAACCAAAGATCAGGGTTGATATCGAGTTCAGCAATAATTTCGCCTTTACCATATTCGCCGCCATCATCATTTATTTTGACAATGCGGTCCATCATTAACATATTATCAGCAGGTAACTTACTATTACCTTCACCAAAGAAGTCTGTAGTGCCAGCTAGAATTAGGTCTTCTTTAGAATAAGCGTTTTTTTGTTCCATAGGAAAAATGAATCCACGTAGTTTAAATTTTTCAGGCGCTACTTTAGCGAACACTTGTACGCTAGACAACTCTGAACAGTTGATTATTTAAAATTTTTATTACTTTTTTCGCTAATATTTTTTATAATTAAGTTACGCGTAACGAAAGGTTTATGTAAAACATGAATGAAAACATAGATGTAAAAGAAACTCCCCAAAAAAAGCCGTTAAGTAATGCAGAAAAGCAAAAACGTTATCGAGAACGACAAAAATTAAAAGGAAAGCAAGAATTGCGAGGTTATTTAACGCCAGAAGCAAAAATTTGTTATGAAAAAATAGCAGAGCAAACCCAATGGTCTGATTCAACTATTTTAAGTAATGCGATTAGATTAACCTATGCCGCTTATAAAAATGGTCAAATTGGGCTTTTAAATAAATGGTTAACCAAGCACGAGCTATAATAAAGGTTACATTTTGTCCAAACGATAAATAAATAGGGTTTACTAAGGCGTATTGCCATTAAAATCAATTGTACTAAAACGTGTTTCGCTATATTCTTACCAAGTTATTTTTATAAATAGCCACCTATTTAGCGTGTTAATAAAGGTAATCTCCATTGATAAATGTTCTATTAGTTGACGATCATGAATTAGTTCGTACAGGTATAAAAAAAATACTCGACGAAGTAAAAGGTCTAAAAGTGATTGGTGAAGCGAAGACTGGGGAAGAAGCCGTACA
This sequence comes from Thalassotalea ganghwensis, assembly GCF_053485795.1. Lineage (NCBI taxonomy): Bacteria > Pseudomonadati > Pseudomonadota > Gammaproteobacteria > Alteromonadales > Colwelliaceae > Thalassotalea > Thalassotalea ganghwensis. The sequence goes on along the minus strand of NZ_JBQRUM010000004.1, from coordinate 55,767 downwards.
GTTTTGCCGAACAACGCAACCCGATGTTGTGCTAATGGATATGAATATGCCGGGCATCGGAGGTTTAGAAGCAACAAAAAAAATAATACGTTATTCACCTGATATAAAAGTTATTGTCTTAACGGTTTATTGTGAAGATCCTATTCCAACTAAGGTAATGCAAATCGGGGCTGCGGGTTACCTAACTAAGGGTGCAGGACCAGATGAAATGGTCAATGCAATTAGAGCAGTTAATAGCGGTCAACGTTATATCACTCCCGAAATTGCGCAACAAATGGCGCTTAGCCAATTTAAATCAAACGATGAAAACCCTTTTAATGTCTTATCTGAACGTGAGTTACAAATCATGTTAATGATAACTCGAGGGGAAAAAGTCCCCGATATTTCTGAACAGTTAGTGTTAAGTACAAAAACCATTAACAGCTATCGATATCGGATGTTTGAGAAATTGAACGTTAGCAACGATGTTGAGCTTACCCATCTCGCCATTCGGCATGGAATGTTAAAGACCGAAAAACTATAGTGTCTCAAGAGCTATCAATAGAATTTGATCATAAAGCATTTTTATCCTCGGTAAGTCATCAGCCAGGAGTCTATCGTATGTATAACATCGATAGAGAAGTCATTTATGTTGGTAAAGCAAAAAACTTAAAGAAACGTTTAGCCAGCTACTTTAGAAAAGATGTCGGCAGCAATAAAACGAGAGCTTTAGTCAAACAAATCACGGCTATTGACGTTACGATCACTCAAACCGAAGGCGAGGCCTTACTTCTAGAAAATAATTACATTAAAAAGTATTTACCAAAATACAACATTTTACTGAGGGACGATAAATCATATCCTTATTTATTGATTACCGATCATCGCCATCCAAAACTTAGTGCTCATCGCGGTGGTAAAAAAGTAAAAGGTGAATACTTTGGACCGTATCCAACGGTAGGAGCCGTATGGGAAAGCTTGCGCTTAATGCAAAAGCTATTTCCAATTCGCCAATGTGAAGATAGTTATTATCGAGCGAGGAGTCGCCCTTGTTTACAATATCAATTGAAAAGATGTTCAGCACCGTGTGTCGATAAAATTTCTGATACTGACTATCAAGAGCAAGTGAGATTAGCAAAACTTTTTCTTCGTGGAAAAAGCTCTGAAGTGGTTACACAACTTGTCGAACAAATGGAGCATGCAAGTAAGTCTTTAGCCTTTGAACAAGCCGCTAAATTGCGAGATCAGATCTCGACATTAAGAAAAGTTCAGCAACAGCAGTTTGTTAGTGGTATAGCTTCTGACATGGATGTGATTGGTATTTATCGTCATAAAAATCAAGCCTGTGTCCACCTTTTGTTTATTCGCGATCATAAAATCTTAGGCAGTAAAAGTTATTTCCCTTCAATACCTGCTGATAGTCAAGAAAGTGAAATAGCATTGGCCTTTGTCTGTCAGCACTACTTGGGTGAACAAGTAAATACGGGAAAAATTCCTAAAGAATTAGTACTCAGCTGTGACATAGACAATAAAAATGATCTTAAAGAATTACTGGAAAAGCAAGCCCAACATACCGTTAAAGTGTCTACCAATGTGCGCTCTGAGCGGGCTCAATACTTAAAGTTGGCAAAAGTTAATGCTGAAAATGCCTTACGTAGCAAAAATAGTCACAAGGAATCAATGCAAGCTCGATTTAGAGAACTAAACGAAGTATTTGAACTCGATGGCGGTATAAATAGAATTGAGTGTTTTGACATTAGTCACACCATGGGGCAACAAACCATTGCCTCAAACGTTGTCTTTAATCAGGAAGGGCCGTTAAAAAGTGATTATCGACGTTATAACGTTGTTGGCATTACCCCTGGTGACGATTACGCGGCGATGGAATTTGCCCTAAATAAACGCTATCAAAAATCGGCTAAAGATAAAATTCCCGATATTGTCTTTATTGATGGTGGCAAAGGGCAGTTAGCTCGTGCAGAATCTGTATTTAGTTACCTTACTCTTGATAAAACTCCGTTATTAGTTGGGGTCGCAAAAGGAGAATCACGTAAACCAGGGTTAGAAACATTGATATTAGCGGGTAGTCATCAGCTAATTAATCTTCCCGCTGATTCTCCTGCGCTGCACTTAATTCAACATATACGAGATGAGTCGCATCGTTTCGCTATTGCCGGGCATCGAGCCAAAAGGCAAAAACAAAGTAAAAAATCAGCATTGGAATCAATACCAGGAGTAGGTGCTAAGAAAAGGCAAGCATTACTTAAGTATCTCGGTGGTATGCAGGAAGTTTTACAAGCTGACATTACAACGCTAATCAAAGTGCCAGGTATTAGTGAATCTCTGGCAACGACAATTTATCAAGCATTACATGACAAGTAGCTCAACTGTTGTGTAGAATAGCGACAATAACGCTTAGTATGTGTTTGCCATTTCAAAGGCTGATGTGCAAGCAGGTCATTAGGTGATAATAAAGAAGTGAAACGTATGTGGACAATTCCCAACCAAATAACCTTATTTAGAATAGTTTTAATTCCTGTATTTATTATTGTTTACTATTTACCATTAAGTTGGAGCCATTTTGGTGCTTTTGCTGTTTTTTGGTTGGCTTCAATAAGTGATGCGCTAGACGGTTACCTCGCCAGAAAGTTAAACCAATCATCTGCATTTGGTGCATTTATTGATCCAGTAGCCGATAAGCTTATGGTAGCGGCGGCGTTAATAATGATAGTAGAAGATTACCGCACTTGGTGGGTTGCTATCCCTGCGATGATAATGATTTCTAGAGAAATATTTATCAGTGCGTTACGGGAGTTTATGTCTTCTCGAGGTAAACGAGATTCTGTCGCTGTTTCTACGCTAGGTAAATATAAAACAGCGGCACAAATGCTGGGTATTATGGGGTTAATTTGGCGACCTGATTATGATATTCCATTGATATTCTTTTACTTCCCTCACGAAATTCTAATGTTTGCTGCTTATGCATTTTATTTCATCGCAACAGTGTTAACATTTTGGTCGATGATAATTTATTTTAAAGCTGCGTGGCCAGAGTTAAAAGGGTAACTTTTAAGCAATCTTTACTTGAATAGCTTAAGGATTTAGTCAAAAAAACGCCGTTTTAGCTGCTTTTTAACCAGTTGAAATAAATTTGAAATTTAATGGTTGACTCCTTATTTTTTCAATGTAGAATGCGTTTCCAGTTGACAGGGAGTCAATTGATGAAGCGGCTGTAGCTCAGTTGGTAGAGCATCACGTTGCCAACGTGAATGTCACGAGTTCGAGTCTCGTTAGCCGCTCCAACTTCTCTTTAAAAGAGAATTCCAAAGGAATACTACTCAGCTCGTAGTGATTGAAACGGCGGGTTGGCAGAGTGGCTATGCAGCGGATTGCAAATCCGTGGACCTCGGTTCGACTCCGGGACCCGCCTCCATAATGCCCGGGTGGTGGAATTGGTAGACACAAGGGATTTAAAATCCCTCGCTGGTAACAGCGTGCCGGTTCAAGTCCGGCCCCGGGTACCATTTCATTATTGCAGGTTGGGTTGTATAGAAAACCTTATCGATAGATAAGTAAATGAAGCGGCTGTAGCTCAGTTGGTAGAGCATCACGTTGCCAACGTGAATGTCACGAGTTCGAGTCTCGTTAGCCGCTCCAACTTATTATCGAAGAAAATGTAAAGCGGCTGTAGCTCAGTTGGTAGAGCATCACGTTGCCAACGTGAATGTCACGAGTTCGAGTCTCGTTAGCCGCTCCAATTTCTAATATTATATTAGAGCGTAGGTGACCAATATCTACGATAAAAAACTTCCCTTTAAGCCCGGGTGGTGGAATTGGTAGACACAAGGGATTTAAAATCCCTCGCTGGTAACAGCGTGCCGGTTCAAGTCCGGCCCCGGGTACCATTTATCATAAACCATGATAAAAATGTTAATCAAAAAATATTGCTAGTTTTTCTTATCAGTTTATTTTTTTCACATTAAGAAAAACCAATGCACATATTTTTACTATTCATGCTCACATCAAACAAACATTTTAGTTAAGAAGTTTATTGATTTTGTTCAATTAATCGCATTTTATTTGGCTTGTTTTAAATTTACCTTCTACACTTATTCTCAAGTATAAAACAAAAAGCACAAGACGCTCGTAAAACGTTATTTTGTATCTACTGTGCTTCATATCTCATAGAACAAGGAATTTCATGGCGCTATCAGATGTAGAAAGTAATGATTTGCGACAGTTATTTTTAACATCCTCTGATTATATTTGCATCTTAGATATCGATGGGAATATTCTTTCTGCAAATCCATATTTTGAAGAAAACTTACTGGCAATTTCAGCTCACCACGCTGGAAATATATTTAAACTGGCTCATGTCGATGATTTAGATAAGTTGAAAACCGCTTTATTTAAAGTTAACAAATCAGCGACTCCTATAACGTTAGACAGCCGCTTTCCGTTAAAGGATAACAATTCGCTGACAATATCTTGGAAAATTTCCGCAGACTCAAAAAAGCAACAGTTTTACGCAATAGGCAGAGATATTACGGGTAAACGACGTGAGCTTCATAAACTTCGTCAGATAGAGCAAGTACTTAATAAAGAAACCATTATCGCTGTTACTGACCGAAGGGGCATAATAACCGAAGTTAATGAAAAGTTTTGCCAGATCAGTGGCTACAATGAAAATGAATTGCTTGGCCAAAATCATCGAATTTTATCATCTGGCAGCCATGATAAGGCGTTTTTCCAACAGCTTTGGAAAACAATAGCGAAAGGTAATACATGGTCTGGTGTTATTAAAAATCGTAAAAAGAGTGGAGAGTACTATTTTGTTCATACCATTATAACGCCACTTTTTGATATGCAAGGTCGGATTGAGCACTATTTAGCGGTTCGCTTTGATATTACCGAAAAAGTTGCCATGAAAAAGGAATTAGAAAAAACGCTTAATATTTTAAAAGAAACAAGTGCTAGCGCAAAAGTCGGGGGCTGGGAATTAGATGTCGAATCAGGAAGTTTAACGTGGACCGATGAAACCTTTAGTATCCTAGAGTATGAAAAAGACGATAGTAATTCCCCTAAGCTTTCTCAAGGGTTAGCACTATTTACTGAATCATCAAAACCAATTATTGATGAGGCTGTAAAGCGAGCAATAGAATTTGGTGAGCCATATGAGCTCGAGTTACAAGCATTGACTGCAAAAGGTAATATTAAATGGGTTTTCACCAATGGTAAGGCAAATTATAATGGCGATAAAGTCGTATCATTATCAGGCACTATCCAAGATATTGATGCAAAAAAACTAGCAGAATTAAAATACGAACAAGAAAGATTAAAAAGTTTTCATTCAGCTAAGCTTGCTTCATTAGGTGAATTATCTGCTGGTGTTGCTCATGAAATTAATAACCCTCTAGCTATTATTGCCGGTTCTGCGCAATTATTACGGAAGTATTTGTATGAACCAGAGAAGCTCAATGATGTTGTTACAAGAATTTCTAAATCAACCGACCGAATCGCAAGAATTGTTAAAAGTCTGAAAAAATTTTCACGAGCGACAGAACGCTCAGTATTTGAATATATCCCGATAAGTAAAATAATCAAAGAAGCGATAATCTTAACTGAAACTAAAACGAAAAGGCATGACGTTACTGTCGTATACGATAATTTGTTTGATCGTGATATTTACTGTGATGATGTTGAGATTGAACAGGTTATTGTTAACCTCATTAATAATTCTGTTGATGCGATTAGAAATTTAGAGCAACGATGGATAAAGATAGTTACCCTTGAAGAAGGTGATGAACTCATCCTGATGGTAATGGACTCGGGAAGTGGCATACCCGAAAAAACTAAAGAAAAACTCTTTGAACCTTTTTTTACCACTAAACGATCTGAAGGGACAGGATTAGGTTTATCGATAACGAAAGGGATATTAGATGAGCACAATGCGACAATTACTGTCGATGAAAATAGCAATAATACCTGTTTTGTTATTAAATTTAAGCAACACTGGGAAGGTTAGTATGATATTTAACGTCGTTTATTTAGATGATGAACAAGATCTCTGTGAAATATTTTATGAATTCTTAAGTAATGATGAAACTGTCGTCAAAACGTTTACTATTCCTGAAGATGCAATTAACGCAATTAACGATACTCCCCCCGACTTATTTTTTATTGACTATCGTTTACCAGCGACGACAGGAGACGATGTTGCCAAAGCTGTGGATAAAAGTATTCCCAAAGTGCTCGTAACGGGAGATTTAAGTGTTCAGACAGATTATATGTTTGATCAAAAAGTGGCTAAGCCGTATCAATTTTCTGATATCCAGCAGTTGATTGAACATTTTAGAGCCAAGAAGTTTGCTTAACCCTGATTAAAACGGCCGTTTGATTTATTCAGTTTGTTTATAGTGAACATCACCAAAACTATATTAGTGTTTCACTATTTATTCTATTAGCTTATTAGTTAAACCCAATGATGAAGGTGATATCTATGAGCACAATAGAAGAAACAAAAGGCCATGCCATTTCAATAGAGTCCGGAGAGCTTTGCGTACCCAATGACCCAATTATTCCATATATTGAAGGTGACGGCATTGGAATAGATGTCACGCCGACCATGCTACGCGTTGTTAATTATGCAGTAGAAAAGGCTTATCACGGTGATCGTAAAATTTGTTGGAAAGAGGTGTATGCCGGAGAGAAAGCTACACAAATTTTTGATAGTGAAACTTGGTTACCAGATGAAACGCTACAGGCGTTCAAAGAATATAAAGTCGGTATTAAAGGCCCATTAACAACTCCTGTTGGCGGAGGTATGCGCTCTTTGAATGTTACTTTACGTCAATCTTTAGATTTATTTGTATGTCAGCGTCCGGTTCGTTGGTTTAAAGGTGTACCAGCACCGGTATTAAAACCCCATGAAGTCGATATGGTCATCTTTAGAGAAAACTCAGAAGATATCTATACTGGCATTGAATACAAAGCGGGCTCTGAAAATGCTCAGCAATTGATTACATTTCTAAAAAATCAACTAGGTGTTACGAATATTCCTTTTGAAGAGGATTGTGGAGTAGGGATCAAACCAGTTTCTAAACAAGGATCTCAGCGGTTAATTAGAAAAGCTATACAGTACGCAATTGATCAAGATAGAAGCTCTGTCACCATAGTTCATAAAGGCAATATTATGAAGTATACCGAAGGAGCTTTTAAAGAGTGGGGCTATGAGTTGGCTAAAGAAGAATTTGGCGCAGAAACCATCAATGGTGGGCCATGGTGTCAAATTATTAACCCACGTACAGGTAAAGAAATCGTTATAAAAGATGTTATTGCTGATTCAATGTTACAGCAAATTCTGTTGAGGCCTGCAGAGTACAGCGTTATTGCAACGTTAAATCTCAATGGCGATTACTTATCAGACGCTTTAGCTGCACAAGTTGGTGGTATTGGCATTGCACCTGGAGCGAATCTAAATGATCAAATAGCAATATTTGAAGCAACTCACGGTACCGCTCCTCAATATGCGGGTAAAAACAAGGTTAATCCGAGCTCGGTCATTTTGTCTGCAGAAATGATGTTAAGACATATCGGGTGGTCAGAAGCCGCAGATCTACTGCTAAAAGGCATTAGTGGAGCGATTAATGCTAAAACAGTAACCTACGATTTTGAACGTTTAATGGAAAATGCCACATTAGTATCATGCTCTCAATTTGGTGAATGTATTATGGAGCACATGTAAGGTCGATAGCTTTATCAAAAAAGCTAAAGACGTAAAAATTTAAGCATAAAAAAACACAGCAAGTGCTGTGTTTTTTTTTATTAGATTTAACTAGTTGTCTGAGTCTTTAATTTCAGTAGGTGTAATACTTGCTGCATGATGCCCTTTAGGGCCTGCATTAAGCTCGTAGCTTACATCTTGACCAGCTTTTAAGGTTCTATAGCCTTCCATCTGAATAGTAGAGTAGTGGGCGAAAATGTCTTCTCCACCATCCTCAGGACGAATAAAACCAAAACCTTTTGCGTTATTAAACCATTTAACTGTACCGTGAGCCATACTTCCACTTCCTTCTCTATTACTCGGTATTTTAGTATGCTTCCCCAAAAGCATATAATCTAACATGGCAATGGCTAAATTTTAGCCATTGTTTTAAATCGTAGATAAATATTTGAAATAGTCAAGGTTAATCCCCATATTTTTTTCAAATAAAATGAAAAAAAATCTAAAAATTTTACAGCAAAATAACTAGGTAAATACTAATATAGAATTATGAGCAAGTGGAAAGAATTAGTCGATCATCAAGTTGAACTTGATGAGGAGGCGATTGAAAAGTTTCAAAAGCCCCCAATGTATAATGTAATGCTGTTAAATGATGATTATACGCCAATGGATTTTGTCGTAGAGGTCTTAAGAAAGTTTTTTAATATGAATGAAGTCTTAGCAACGGATATTATGTTAGACATTCATTACAAAGGAAAAGCAAAGTGTGGTACCTACACGGCAGAGGTTGCGGAAACCAAAGTTAGTCAGGTAACAAACTTTGCCATCGAGAATCAGCACCCGTTAAAGTGTATGATGGAAAAAGCGTAAATTAAACAGGGTTTAGAGTTGGAGTAGCCTATGTTGAATAAAGATTTAGAAATTTCGCTAAATATGGCTTTTCGTCAAGCTAAAGAGTCACGTCATGAATTTATGACGGTAGAGCATTTGTTGCTAGCACTCTTGGATAATCCATCTTCAATCGAAGCACTCAAAGCATGTGGCGCTGATATGGCCAAGCTTAAAAAAGAATTGCTAGATTTTATCGGAGAGACCACTCCGGTAATACCAGAAGGCGAAGATGATCGTGAAACTCAACCAACACTTGGTTTTCAACGAGTATTGCAGCGCGCTGTATTTCATGTCCAATCTTCAGGTAAAAGTGAAGTGAATGGTTCCAATGTTCTCGTGGCAATCTTTAGTGAACAAGAATCTCAAGCAGCTTATTTCTTGAAAAAATCGGATATTAGTCGTTTAGATATTGTGAACTATATCTCACATGGGATCGCTAAAGTCGATAGAGCCGATACTAATCAAAGTCATGAAGAGACATCAACACAGGTAGAAGAAGAGCCTAGAACGGTAGAGAATTTTGCAACAAATCTAAACGAAGAAGCCTTAAAAGGTAATATTGACCCGCTAATTGGTCGTGATAATGAGTTAGAGCGTACTTTACAAGTACTTAGTCGTCGCAGAAAAAATAATCCGCTATTTGTTGGTGAGGCTGGTGTCGGTAAAACAGCGATTGCTGAAGGCTTGGCTAATTTGATTATTTCTGACAAAGTTCCTGAATTTCTCGCGGATACGACAATATACTCACTTGATATGGGGGCGTTGCTTGCTGGCACAAAATATAGAGGTGATTTCGAGAAGCGTTTTAAAGCCTTGTTGAAAGAGCTTGAAAAAGAAGGTAATGCAATTTTATTTATTGATGAAATTCATACTATTATCGGTGCAGGTGCAGCGTCTGGTGGTATGATGGATGCGTCTAACTTGATTAAGCCTTTACTTTCTTCAGGAAAATTACGTTGTCTAGGTTCTACTACTTATCAGGAATATCAAAGTATTTTTGAAAAGGATAGAGCGTTAGCACGACGATTCCAAAAAATTGATATTGTCGAACCAAGTGTTGATGATACCACTAAAATACTTATTGGCTTGAAAGATAAGTACGAAACACACCACGGTATTCGTTACACCAACAAAGCGTTAAGAGCTGCAGCGCAATTATCGGCTAAATATATAAATGAGCGTTTTCTACCGGATAAAGCAATAGATGTTATTGATGAAGCAGGGGCTAAACAACAACTCGTTGCTCCTTCTAAACGTAAGAAGGTCATCAATAATAATGATATAGAAAGTATTGTTGCTAAAATGGCTCGGATACCAGAGAAGTCGGTTTCAAGCTCAGAGTTAGATAGTTTAAAACATCTGGATAGAAATTTAAAACTGGTGGTGTTTGGTCAGGACCATGCTATTGATGAATTATCATCTGTGATTAGGTTATCAAGAGCAGGTTTAGGCAACGATCAAAAACCCGTAGGCTCTTTCTTGTTTGCAGGACCCACCGGTGTCGGTAAAACAGAAGTGACCCAGCAATTAGCGAATACCCTTGGGGTAGAATTATTGCGTTTTGATATGTCAGAGTACATGGAAAAACACGCAGTTAGTCGCCTAATCGGTGCTCCTCCTGGCTATGTTGGTTATGAGCAGGGCGGTTTGTTAACCGATGCGGTGATTAAACATCCTCACGCGGTAGTATTGTTAGATGAAATCGAAAAAGCTCATCCAGATGTTTATAACATCTTGTTGCAAGTAATGGATCACGGCACTTTAACGGATAATAATGGAAGAAAAGCTGATTTTCGTAATGTAACACTGGTATTGACTACCAATGCGGGAGTCCAGGAAACCATCCGTCAATCCATCGGTTTTAAACAGCAAGACCACAGCGTTAATGCAATGGAAGAGATTAATAAAGTATTTTCTCCCGAGTTTAGAAACCGTTTAGACAATATAGTTTGGTTTAATCATTTAACTGATGATGTCATTCAACAAGTTGTTGATAAATTTATTGTTGAATTACAAGCACAATTAGATGAAAAAGGGGTTTCTTTAGAACTTTCAAAAGACGCTAAGAAATGGTTAGCAACCCATGGCTATGATAAAGCAATGGGTGCTAGACCGATGGCACGTTTAATTCAGGAGCAACTGAAAAAACCACTAGCCAATGAGTTGTTGTTTGGTGAGCTCATTCATGGTGGTCTGGTTAAAGTGACAGTTAAGAAAGATAAACTTGTGCTTAACTGTGAATCGAAAAAAGAACTTGTTGAACATTAGTTTGTGTAAACAATAGGCATAAAAAAACCTGCGATAAAGCAGGTTTTTTCTTTTAAGTATCTTAACTTATCTTGCACGGAAAATAATGCGGCCTTTTGAGAGATCATAAGGTGTTAGCTCAACAGTCACTTTATCGCCAGTTAAAATACGAATGTAATTTTTACGCATTTTTCCTGAAATGTGAGCAGTAACAACGTGTCCATTTTCTAATTCGACACGAAACATCGTATTTGGTAAGGTATCTAAAACCGTACCTTGCATTTCAATATTTTCTTCTTTCGCCATTGGGCGTCAAACCTCTATAAGTGTGCATAAATAAAAAGCTGCGCAGATCATGCCGAATTGTTTCAATAAAGTAAAGTAACTTGGCTATTTATTTATCGTTTGCCACTGATTTTTTATTAGTATTTGATGAGGAAAGTAACGATTCTTGTAATTCATTTTTTGACATTCGTTAATTTGATATCCCAAATACAAGTATGTTTTGTCTAACGCTTGCGCAACTTTAATTTGGTTTAAAATTGAAACTACACCTAAACCAAATTTACGATAAGATGGGTGGTAAAAGGTGTAAACAGCCGATAAAGCTTCATCCAGTATGTCAGTAACTGCAACGGCAATTAAGTTATCATCGTCAAATACTTCTAAAAATAATTGCGCTGTTAATTGTGATGAAAGAAAGCTTTTGTATTGCGCCAAAGTAGCAGGGTACATAGCACCATCTTTATGGAGGGTATTAATGTATTGCTCAAATAAAGGATAGTATTCGTCTTTTAAGCGGTTGTTCTTTTTAAAAGTTAAGTTCGCAGACTTTTTAATCAGCCTTCGTTGGCTTTTAGTCGGTTGAAAATCGTTTACAATAATTCTTAAAGACTGACATGCTTGGCAATTTAAGCAATGAGGTTTGTAAATTTGTTCACCACTTCGTCTAAAACCTTGCGACATCAACCAAGAATAATGCTTACTATCTTGTAAACGAGGATCGGTAGCAACAAGTAACCTTTCTTGCTGCTCTGGTAAGTAGTTGCAAGGAAAGTTCTCAGTAATACCAAGTTGATAACTAACGCTCATAATTTAATTATAGCTAAGTTCGTTAAGAGATAAATATCTTGGAAGCCAAAATGTAGTGGGTAATACAATCGACAACGCTTGTTGCTTTAGCTGACAAAATTTATCCAATGATATCTCGTCGCATCCCATACTTGCGAGAAAATGATTGTTTAACTGGCAATCGATCATTGGAATATTTGCTTGGCGTAACAAGTGATTCAGTGCAATGAGCGCGAGTTTTGAAGCATTATCTTTTTGATAAAACATCGACTCTCCCGAAAAGAAGCCATTAATGGCTACACCGTATAATCCACCAACTAAGCGAGAATTATCCCAGATCTCTATAGAGTGAGCATAGCCATGCTGATGCAATTGAATATAGGCCTTTTTCATCATAGGGCTTATCCAAGTGCCTTCTTTTCTAAATGGCGCATTTGAACAGTTTTGAATTACCTCATCAAACGCTTTATTGATGCTAATTTGGTAAGGTGATTTCTTTAGAAATTTACGCGTGGTTTTATTAACGTGCAGTGCATTGGTTAGAATCACGGCTCGCGTCGATGGATACCACCATAATATGGGTTCCCCTTGATTGAACCAAGGGAAAACACCTAAGTTATAGGCTACCTTAAGCCTTTCAACGGATAAGTTGCCACCAACCGCTAATAACCCATTGGGTTCGGCTAGAGCTTGTTCTAACGGTGGAAAATTTAGATTATTATGCTCTAGCCATGTTAATGGAAGCGACATAGTCGTTTATTTTTTAGCGTCTAGGTAACGCTCCGCATCTAGAGCTGCCATACAACCTGCACCAGCTGAGGTAATTGCTTGACGATATATATGATCAGCAACATCGCCAGCAGCAAATACGCCTTCTACGCTCGTTTGCGTCGCATTGCCATTAGTACCACTGTTAATCGTTAAATAACCATCTTTCATGTCTAACTGGCCTTTAAAAATATCAGTATTAGGTTTGTGACCGATCGCAATAAATACACCAGATACCGGTATTTCTTCAGTTGCGTCTGATTGGGTATCTTTGATCCGTAAACTGGTAACTCCCATGTTATCACCTAGTACTTCATCAAGAGTACGATCTAAATGAAGCGTGATGTTACCATTTTCTACCTTATCCATCAGACGATCAGTTAAGATTTTTTCACTACGGAAAGTATCACGACGATGAATTAAATGTACTTCTGAAGCAATGTTTGATAAATACAATGCTTCTTCAACTGCAGTATTACCACCACCAACCACAGCTACTTTTTGATTTTTATAGAAGAAACCATCACAAGTTGCACAGGCTGAAACACCTTTACCCATAAACGCTTGTTCTGAAGGTAAACCTAAGTACTGCGCACTTGCACCAGTACAAATAATTAGCGCGTCACAAGTATATTCGCTATTACCAGTTAATTTGAACGGGCGAGATGAAAAATCCACTGATTCAATGTGATCAAAAATAATCTCTGTATCAAATTTTTCTGCATGAGCTTGCATACGCTCCATTAACGCTGGTCCAGTCAAATCGTTAGCATCACCAGGCCAGTTTTCTACTTCAGTTGTGGTGGTAAGTTGTCCGCCTTGTTGCATACCGGTGATCATTACTGGCTTTAAATTTGCGCGTGCTGCGTAAACAGCTGCTGTATATCCAGCTGGGCCTGAACCTAAGATAAGTAAAGGGCAATGTCTTGCGTCGCTCATGAACTGCTCCAAATAAAGATGAGAAAATATAAGTTTACTACTTGATTGGGATTCTACGTAATAATCTCAAGGGGGTAAAACAACTTTTTAGCGAGTGAAGTTAAAGAAATGTCTAATCTGCACAGTATTTTTTACGAATTTTATGGTGAAATAAAAAAGGCCGCTTAGAAAAGTGCGGCCTTAAAGCTTAACTAAGTTTGCTAACTATAAAGTCGCGATAGCGGCTTCTGGCGCAATGTATTCATAACCAAGCACTTCAGCAACTTCTTTATAAGTCACTTTGCCACCAAGTACGTTTAAGCCGTTCATTAAGTGAACATCGTCTAACATCGCTTGTTTAGCGCCTTTATTAGCAAGTGCTACTGTGAAAGGCATTGTCGCATTAGTTAAGGCTAACGTTGAGGTTCTAGCAACACCACCAGGCATGTTTGCTACACAATAATGCACGACGCCATCTACCACATAAGTAGGATCTTGATGCGTTGTTGCTTTTGATGTTTCAAAACATCCACCTTGGTCAATAGCTACGTCAACTACTACAGCACCTTGTTTCATCATCTTGATGTGTTCTTTGGTGACTAATTTAGGTGCAGCCGCTCCTGGAATTAATACCGCACCAATAACTAAATCAGCATCTACAATTAATTGATCCATGGCATCGGCAGTCGAGTATACGGTCTTTAAGCGGCCATCAAACTCTGCGTCTAATTGACGTAAACGCGGTAAAGAGCGGTCTAAAATGGTTACATCAGCCCCCATACCTACTGCCATTCGTGCTGCTTGTGTACCAACAACGCCACCACCAATAATTAATACTTTTGCCGGAGCTACTCCGGGGACACCACCTAATAATGCACCTAAACCACCTTGAGCTTTTTCTAATGCATGGGCACCCGCTTGAATAGACATACGACCTGCAACTTCAGACATTGGAGCAAGTAGCGGCAATCCACCTGCTGGAGATGTCACTGTTTCGTACGCAATACATGTAGCGCCTGAAGCTACTAATAATTCTGTTTGAGTTGGATCTGGTGCTAAGTGAAGGTAAGTGAATAATACTTGACCAGGTCTCAACATTTTACATTCATTAGGTTGAGGTTCTTTAACTTTAATAATCATATCGGCAGTCGCAAAAATCTCTTCTGCTTTTTCGATTATCTTTGCACCAGCGGCAATGTATTGCTCATTGTCAAAGCCAATTGCTGCACCACCATTATTTTCAACAATCACTTCGTGACCATTTACGATAAGTTCTTTAACACCTGCTGGTGTAAGGCCTATTCGATATTCGTGATTTTTAATTTCTTTAGGTACGCCAATTATCATGTTGTAATTCTCTCTTATGAAATTTGCGGCTAGTATAGTTGGTGTTTTGAAAAATAACCTATCGTATTTTTACCCTGAACGAGATAATATGCTAAAAATAGTTTAGTTTTTAGAGATAAATAAATTGGATAAACACTTTAAAGCGTTAGATCGTATTGATAAAAATATCCTTTTTGAATTACAAAGAAATGGGCGTATATCTAACGTAGAATTGGCCAAAAGGGTGGGGCTAAGTCCAACTCCCTGTTTAGAGCGCGTTAAAAAACTCGAAAAAGAAAAATATATTTTAGGGTATCAAGCGACACTAAACCCACAGAAACTTAATGCTGCATTGTTGGTTATCGTTGAAATTACACTGACAAAAACAAGTCCAGATGTTTTTGATGAATTTTCAAAAGCGGTAAGGGAACTCGAAGTAATACAAGAGTGCCACCTTGTATCTGGTGATTTTGACTTTTTGCTAAAAACAAGGGTCGCTGACATGGCAGCTTATCGAGAATTACTCGGAGATACATTACTAACCTTACCCGCGGTATCAGAAAGTAGAACTTATGTGGTAATGGAAGAAGTGAAATCGACTAATATATTACCAATTAAACGTTAAACCATTTTATTGCACGCTATAGTTTGTTATTTTAGAACTAATAATAAAAATTTACTCGGTGGTCCTTTTGTCTGATATTTCCACACCTGCAAAACTTAATGGGGTACAACGCATGCTAGAAGCCGGATTATTGGTTTCTTGTGTGTTTGCTATGTTCCTAATGTTGGCTTTATTTAGTTTTGATCCAGCAGATCCTGGTTGGTCGCAAACAGGTTATCAAACGCCGGTTCGCAATCTTGGTGGAGCTGTCGGTGCATACCTTTCTGATTTATTGTTAAACGTCTTCGGTATTATTGCTTATACCTTGCCATTTGTTGTCGCTATTATTGGCTGGCTGCTGTTTCAAAAATATTATCAACTCATCCAATTAGATTATTTAACCTTAGGTTTAAAACTATTAGGTTTCATCATGTTCTATTTAGGAATTACTGCAATTTCAAGTATGAATTTTGATGATATCTTTTATTTCTCTGCAGGTGGTATTTTAGGCGATCTTATCAGCAACGCAATCGTACCTTATTTATCTTTTGTTGGTAGTACCTTGCTCTTTCTGACACTAGTGCTCAGTGGCTTTGTTTTAGTAACTGGTATTTCGTTAATAAAGTTAATTGATGGGCTTGGCGAATATACAATTTTAGCGGCATTGTATTTAGCAAAGTTACCGCCGTTAATTAAGCAAACATTTGATAGTAGACCAAAGAAAGTTAAAACATCATCCAGTGACGATGAAAAACACTACAATATTAAAGGTGAATCTAAGCCGTTAGCTGGCCAAGTAGGGCAAGTTGACCAACAAGACGTTCACCAAGCGTTCTCTGCTATTGGCCAGCAAGATTCGGATGACATTATTTCAGCAAGTAAGAATGATTCCCCCTTCCAAAGGGATGAAGATATTGAACCCTTTATCAATATCGATGATTTGATGGAAGAACCACTAACCATCAATGTTCAAGAGCGCGTTAGTGACGAAGAAATTAGTGCTGCTTTTGAAAATGTTGAAAAGATAGAGGTTAGTAAACCTAAAACAAAAGTTAAAGAAAGTAGTAGTCAAGATGAAGAAATCGTTATGCCTTCAATTGAGCTGCTCGATCGACCTGATAAAGCTGAAAACCCAATAGATGAAGAACAATTAGAGCAAGTTAGTCGTTTGGTAGAAGCAAAATTAGCTGAATTTGGTGTTAAGGCAGACGTTGTTGCTGTTTATCCTGGTCCAGTTATTACTAGATTTGAGTTAGATTTAGCACCTGGTGTTAAGGTCAATAAAATATCTAATTTATCAAAAGATCTGGCTCGTTCATTATCAGCAAAAGCCGTTCGTGTTGTCGAAGTAATTCCTGGAAAGTCGGTCATTGGCCTTGAGCTTCCAAATAAACATAGAGAAATCGTTTATTTAAGGGAAGTGTTAGCCTGTGAAGATTTTGACAAGTCATCGTCCTCTTTAACCATGGCCATAGGCAAAGATATTGCGGGTGAGCCTGTTGTGGTCGACTTAGCAAAAATGCCGCATCTGTTGGTTGCAGGTACAACAGGATCTGGTAAATCCGTTGCTGTTAATACCATGATTGTCAGTTTGCTTTATAAATCAACGCCTGAAGATGTTCGTATGATTATGATTGACCCCAAAATGTTGGAGTTGTCTGTCTATGAAGGAATCCCGCACTTATTATCTGAAGTTGTCACTGATATGAAAGAAGCCGCCAATGCTTTGCGTTGGTGTGTTGGTGAAATGGAACGCCGCTATAAAGTCATGTCGTCGTTAGGGGTTAGAAATTTAAAAGGGTACAATCAAAAAATTAAGCAAGCGGCAAAAAATGGTGAACCTATTCTTGACCCACTTTGGCAGCCAAGCGATGGATTAGATCAAACGCCTCCTGTTTTAGAGAAACTGCCCAGTATTGTCGTTGTTGTTGATGAATTTGCCGATATGATGATGATAGTGGGCAAAAAAGTTGAAGAATTAATTGCTCGTATTGCGCAAAAAGCAAGGGCTGCAGGTATACATTTGATTTTAGCTACCCAGCGCCCTTCAGTAGATGTAATTACCGGCTTAATTAAAGCTAACATACCCACTCGAATGGCATTACAAGTTTCTTCTAGAATAGATTCTCGTACCATCCTAGATCAACAAGGGGCTGAACAACTGCTTGGTTATGGGGATATGTTTTATTTGCCGCCAGGTTCCGGATTACCTACGCGAGTTCATGGTGCTTTTATTGATGATCATGAAGTACATGCTGTAGTAAATGACTGGAAATCTAGAGGCGAACCTAATTATGTTGAAGAAATCCTATCAGGGGAAAATGAACAAGACATATTATTACCGGGAGAAACGGCAGAAGGTGACGATTCTGATTTAGATACCCTCTACGATGAGGCATTAATGTTTGTCACAGAAACTCGACGGGTATCAATATCGAGTATCCAACGTAAATTCAGAATTGGTTACAATCGTGCCGCTCGAATTGTTGAACAAATGGAGCAACAGGGGGTCGTAACTACACCAGGTAATAATGGTGCTCGTGAAGTACTCGCACCACCACCTATCAAGGAATAATAAATTGAAAAGTAAATCGCTTATATTTGTAGCCACTGTGATGTCTTGCATTCATTTATCAAGCGCCGCACAAGAGATGCCTGATAGTACTGTTGAGTTAAAAGTGATCAGCAGTGTCAGCGAAGCGTTAAAACACAAACTACAACAAGTAAAACAGTTTAGTGGTGAGTTTACTCAGCAGGTTATAGACGACGAAGGTAATATTATTCAGACCGCAAATGGCACGTTAAAAGTAAGCCAACCAAATTTAGTAAATTGGCATACTTTGTCTCCAGAAGAAACGTTAATTGTATCTGACGGAGACAACTTGTGGTTGTACGACCCATTCGTAGAACAAGCAACGGTTTATACGATAGATGCATCGGTAGCTAATACACCAATATTATTGTTAACTAGCGTAGATGACAGCATATGGCAACAATACCATGTGCAACAATCCAATGAACGTGGCTATTTGATCACACCTAAAGATGACAATAGTCGTGTACAATCACTAGAGCTGACTTTTAAAGATCAGACAAGTTATCAAATAGAGCAGTTTACTATGATTGATTCTTCAGGCCAGGCAAGCATAATCAAGCTTAGTAATGTTATTTATCATCAGCCAATAGACAAAAAAAACTTCCATTTTGAACCACCTACTGGAGTGGAGATAGATGACCAAAGGTGAGGCCAATTATCAGTTAGACTTTCATACAACTGATCAAAATCAGCCTTTAGCAGCGAAATTGCGCCCTAAAACATTATCACAATATGTTGGCCAGGCACACATACTAGGTAAAGGAATGCCGCTTCGCCAAGCGATAGAAACGGGGCGTTGTCAGTCAGTTATCTTTTGGGGGCCGCCAGGAACAGGTAAAACAACGCTAGCTGAAATTATTGCCCAGCACGCGGAAGCAGATATTGAACGTCTTTCAGCCGTTACGTCGGGCATTAAGGAAATTCGTTTAGCAATAGATAATGCCAAGCAAAGATTGGTTAACCGGCAGAGAAAAACGGTGTTATTCGTTGATGAAGTTCATCGCTTCAATAAAAGCCAACAAGACGCGTTTTTACCTCATATAGAAGACGGCACGATAATATTTATAGGGGCAACCACTGAAAACCCTGCGTTTGAATTAAACCGCGCCATTTTGTCTCGCGCTAGTGTTTATACGCTAAACAAGTTATCAGATGAAGAGCTAACTACAGTTTATAACAACGCCAAAGCTTATTTGGCGGTTCAACAAGAACTTGACGTTACAATAAATAATAAAGATTTGGCTCAGCTTATTGCGCTAGCTAATGGTGATGCCCGCCGGTTATTAAATTTACTCGAAGGCTGTATTAATCTAAACACTACAAAAATCGGCCAAGTGTCAATAACCGCCCAACAAATTAAAGATGTAGCAGGAAGTAAAGTAGCGCTATACGATAAAAATGGTGATGCATTTTACGACCTTATCAGTGCTTTTCATAAGTCAGTTCGTGGCTCAGATCCTGACGCTGCGTTATACTGGTATGCTAGAATTCTTGCAGGTGGCGGTGATGGACTTTATGTTGCAAGGAGGTTATTGGCTATCGCCAGTGAAGATATTGGCAATGCCGACCCTAGAGCAATGCAACTAGCAATCAATGCCTTTGACACTTATCATAGAGTCGGACCTGCTGAAGGGGAGCGAGCTATCGCACAAGCGAGTGTTTATTTAGCGTTAGCACCTAAGAGCAATGCCGTCTATTTAGCGTTTAACCATGCTAAAGCATTAGCACAAGAAACGTCGCACCTAGAGGTTCCATTTCATTTAAGGAACTCGACCAGTAAGATCACTAAAGAACTCGGGCATGGAGAGGGTTATCGGTATGCTCATAACGAACCAAACGCCTATGCTGCTGGGGAGTGCTATTTCCCTGAAGAAATACAACATACACAATTTTATCAACCCTCTGAGCGAGGGTTAGAGAAACAGCTTAAAGAAAAACTCGATTATTTAACTCAGCTCAATAGGCACAGTAATGCAAAACGCTACTCCTAGCATTATCATTTACACTATGGTCGCTATCGGTGGTGCTTTCGGGGCCAGTTTAAGGTTTTATATTTCTGATTTAATGTTAAATTGGTTAGGAAAAGGATTCCCTTTTGCGACGTTGGCGGTTAATATTTGCGGCTCATTAACAATGGGCATTCTATACGGGTTAATAGAACAAGGTGTCATAGAAGTTAGCATTTATCGTACGTTAATCGGTATAGGCTTTCTTGGCGCTTTTACTACGTTTTCTACATTCTCATTGGATACCTTGTTGCTATTACAACAAGGTGATATTTTTAAAGCGGTTTTAAACGTTTTATTGAATGTAAGTTTATGTATTTTCGCCGCAGGTATTGGCCTGTATTTCGTGACCTTATTAAATAAGTAAAGTCCTAGACAATTAAAAGACAGTAAAAAGAAATAAAACATCATGCTTGATCCAAAACTTTTAAGAACAGATATTGAACACGTAGCGGCAAACTTAGCGCAACGTGGTTTTACTATAGACGTAGAGGCGTTTAATGCACTTGAAGAACAACGTAAAGTGATTCAAGTAAAGACGCAGGAGCTGCAAAACCAAAGAAATACGCGTTCAAAATCAATTGGTCAAGCAAAAGCTCGCGGCGAAGATATACAGCCGTTGCTGGCTGAGGTTAGTCAACTTGGTGAAGAATTAGAGCAAGCTAAGCAAGAGCAAGCCGAGGTGATGGAAAAAATTGATGCCTTAGTCAGTGCGATGCCTAATATGATCCACGAATCTGTTCCGCAAGGCGCAAGTGAAGACGATAACGTTGAAGTTAAGCGTTGGGGAACCCCTCGAGAGTTTAATTTTGAGGTTAAAGACCACGTAGATATCGCCACTAACCTTGATAAAGGCTTAGACTTTGAAAGTGGAGCAAAACTAGCGGGTACGCGTTTTGCTGTCATGCGTGGACAAATTGCCAAATTGCATCGTGCCTTAGCGCAGTTCATGTTAGATGTGCATACAGAACAGCACGGCTATCAAGAAATGTATGTGCCTTACCTTGTTAATCATCAATCATTGTTCGGTACTGGGCAATTACCAAAGTTTGGTGAAGATTTGTTCCACACAGACTTAGCCAACCGTCAATTTTCCTTGATTCCAACGGCTGAAGTGCCATTAACAAACTTAGTCCGAGACGAAATCGTTAATGCGGATGAATTACCGATAAAAATGTGTGCTCACACACCCTGTTTTCGAAGTGAAGCGGGTTCTTCAGGGCGTGATATACGTGGTCTAATTAGACAGCACCAATTTGATAAAGTTGAAATGGTCCAGTTAGTAAAAGCTGAAGATTCATTTGAAGCATTAGACGAATTAACCGGACACGCAGAGAAAATACTCGAATTGTTAGAGTTGCCCTACAGAACGGTAGTACTTTGTTCAGGTGATATTGGTTTTAGTGCCACTAAAACGTTTGATATTGAAGTTTGGCTTCCAGCGCAAAACACCTATAGGGAAATCTCTAGCTGTTCAAATATGGGCGATTTTCAAGCTCGTCGAATGCAAGCGCGCTATAAACAAAATGACAGTAAGCAAACCGAGCTTATGCATACATTAAATGGTTCAGGTTTAGCCGTTGGAAGAACGTTAGTGGCGGTGTTAGAAAACTACCAACAAGAAGATGGTAGTGTTCAAATCCCTAAGGTGTTGCAACCTTACATGAAAGGCGAAACTCATATTCGCTAATCGTGTATAAGCTTTATGGAGAATCCGAAACTAATGTTTCGGATTTTTTTTGCAATTAAAGCGAAGTTCAAAGGGTCTTTACCGATAGCTAAGACAAAAAAGCAGAGTAAAGTTACAAGTGTTAAAAAATCTAGTCATTCAGATAACAGTATTTGGCGGGATATTCCTTTTCCTATCATGGATAAAAACCACCAGCATGCTGAGTTATGGAGATAGTGCTCAGAGCGAGCAATTTGTGTTAACGACGTTAGATAGTCAATTAGTTACCGTTAACAATAGCAATAAGCGTTTAGTACTCTACTTTTTTGCTCCTTGGTGCAGTATTTGTCATGCTAGTATCAGCAACTTACAACAACTTTATATCAGTAATGAAAATATTGATGTTATCGCCATAGCACTAGATTTTGTTGATGAAAATGAAGTGCGAGAGTTTGCTCAGCAACATCAACTGACCTTTCCAATAACTTTTGGAAATGAGCGAGTAAAGCAATTCTATCAAATCGAAGGCTATCCTAGTTATTATGTGCTAGATGAAAATAATACGGTGATTTCTAAATCTATTGGTTATTCTACTGAAATTGGATTGTATATTAGATCACTTTAACACTTCTGATCTGCTTTCTGTTTGTGTACACTTAAGGGCTAATTCTAACAATAAGATAATACATTGCATGCAAATCACATCAAATTTTGATAGCGGGAATATCAAGGTTATCTCAGCAAAAAGTGCTGATGATATTCAATTAGAAATACGCAAAGATAATCAATCTGAATTTTATCAATGGTTTCATTTTAAATTACACAATAATGAGCGTACAGAGCATGTGTTGTCTATAACCAATGCCGGACAATCAGCCTATGTTGAAGGATGGAAAGATTACCAAGCCGTAGCATCCTATGATAGAGAGCACTGGTTTAGAGTGCCAACAGAATTCGATGGTCAAAATTTAACCATTAGATTTACGCCGGAATACGATTCGACTTATTTTGCTTATTTCGCACCATACAGTTATGAGCGTCATCAAGACTTAATTCACAACGCGCAACTAGATATTGATTGTCAATTGCAAGTTTTAGGGCAAACATTGGATGGTCGTGATATATCACTACTTAAAGTGGGTGAAGAAGGTTCAGGCAAAAAAGTCATTTGGTTGACAGCTCGTCAACATCCAGGTGAAACCATGGCTGAATGGTTTATGGAAGGGTTTATCGATCGTCTACTTGATGAGGATGATGGGGTAGCTCGTGCGTTGCTAAATAAGGCGGTTTTCTATTTAGTGCCAAATATGAACCCAGATGGTTCCGTGCGTGGCCATTTAAGAACTAATGCCGCTGGTGTTAACCTCAATAGAGAATGGGCAACACCGACCATGGAAAAAAGTCCGGAAGTATTTTTAGTGAGAGAAAAAATGCTCGAAACTGGTGTTGATATGCACCTTGATGTTCATGGAGATGAAGCTTTACCCGTTAACTTCGTTGCTGGTTGCGAAGGGATCCCATCCTACGATGAGAAAATGAAATCATTAGAAGATAGTTTTAAAGCTATCTTGATGAATATCACACCAGAATTCCAAGATGAGCGTGGTTATGATAAAGACGAACCAGGTCAAGCAAATTTAACCTTAGCGTCTAACTGGGTAGGGGAACAGTTTAAATGTTTAGCCTATACGTTAGAAATGCCATTTAAAGATAATGATTTACTTCCAGATTATAGTGTCGGTTGGTCTGATATGCGCAGTAGTTTGTTGGGTAGAGATGTATTAACCGCCATTTATCATCTTGTTGATGATTTAAGATAAAAAATAACAATAAATAGGAGTTGTAACGTGTCAGAGTTAGTTAATACACTCAACAGTTTTATATGGAGTCCTGCACTAATTTACCTTTGTTTAGGTGCTGGAATATTTTTTTCCATTATTACCCGTTTTGTTCAAGTAAGACATTTTGGTGAAATGTGGCGCTTATTGCTGTCAGGTAAAAGTTCAGAACACGGTATTTCATCATTTCAAGCCTTAGCAGTTTCATTATCAGGTCGAGTTGGTACTGGTAACATCGCAGGTGTGGCAGCCGCTATAGGATTTGGAGGCCCTGGTGCCGTATTTTGGATGTGGGTGGTCGCATTTTTTGGAGCGGCAACCGCTTATATTGAATCGACTAATGCGCAAATATATAAAGAAGATCAAGACGGTGTTTATCGTGGTGGTCCAGCGTACTATATTGAAAAAGCCATGGGGCAAAAATGGTATGCTTGGATTTTTGCGATAGCGACCATTATTGCTACAGGTGCATTACTACCAACGGTTCAATCAAATAGTATTGGTGAAGCGGTTGTTATGGTGTTTGGTACAGGTGAAATTATTGATACCGCATTTGGTGCACTCGCTAGTACCAAAATTTATACTGCAGTATTTATTGCTATCTTGCTTGGTTTTATTATCTTTGGTGGTGTGAAGCGTATCGCAAGCTTTACTCAAGTTGTTGTACCATTTATGGCGTTGGCCTATATTATCATCGCCTGTATCATTATCGCGCTTCATTATGACCGTTTACCTAGTGTACTCTGGTTAATATTAGATGATGCGTTTTCACCGATGGCCGGTGTTGGTGCTGCAATTGGTTGGGGTGTAAAGCGTGGTGTTTATTCTAATGAAGCTGGACAAGGCACTGGGCCACATGCAGCAGCGGCTGCTGAAGTAGAGCATCCAACACAACAAGGTTTGGTTCAAGCATTTTCCGTTTATATTGATACGCTTTTTGTTTGTTCAGCAACGGCATTTATGATTCTTATTACACAATCATATAACGTTCAGCTTGAAGGCAATGCTAGCTTTATTGTTCAAAATATTGCCGGTGATATTGCCGCTAATAGTCCTGCTTTTACGCAAATTGCAGTTGAAAGCATGATGGAAGGATTTGGAAAACCATTTATCGCCCTAGCGTTATTCTTCTTCGCATTTACCACGATTTTGGCTTACTATTTTATTGCTGAAAACAACGTTGCGTATATTAAGCGTACGTTTAAGATTCCAGCGTTAACCTTTGGCTTAAAAATGCTAATTATGACCGCAACATTTTATGGTACCGTTAAAGCGGCAGATGTTGCATGGGGTATGGGTGACGTTGGTGTTGGTGTCATGGCATGGTTAAATATCATTGGTATATTGATCATTTTCTTTATGGCAAAACCAGCAATAAAAGCATTAAGAGATTACGAAAGACAGCAAAAAGAAAA
Organism: Thalassotalea ganghwensis; assembly: GCF_053485795.1. Taxonomy (NCBI): domain Bacteria; kingdom Pseudomonadati; phylum Pseudomonadota; class Gammaproteobacteria; order Alteromonadales; family Colwelliaceae; genus Thalassotalea; species Thalassotalea ganghwensis. The sequence goes on along the minus strand of NZ_JBQRUM010000004.1, from coordinate 30,716 downwards.
TGTCGAGGTATATACTTTTGACCCTGAAAAACTAGGTATCAAAAATGCTGATTTCTGGAAAAATCGATTAAAAAATAACGCACAAAAATAACAACAAAAATTATTAAAAAAGCACCCAATTGGGTGCTTTTTTTTAGTAGAATATCGATTAATTAAAAATTCAAAACGATTACACCAAAAGATTAAATACCTTGCAGTGAATCGAGGGGGATAAATGGCAGTAATTAATTGCCCGAGTTGTAAAAAGAAGATTTCTGATAAAGCAAAGCAGTGTAACCATTGTCAGATCGATCTTCAAAATCTCGATGAAGAAAAATTAAAAAACATCAATACCGTAAATCTTATCAATAAATCACAACGATTAATGACGCAATCTTTCATTGCAATGTTGTTATTCTGTGGTGGTTTTTTGTTTTACTATTGGAAAAATGTTGAGCCAGGTACATGGCAATATTTTCTCTCTGTCTTTTCGATTATTATCGGTTTTGTTTTATACATCGTAACCCGCGTTCGACTTATTTTGTTAAAGCGAAGTACTAAATCATAAAAGAGTATAGTTAATGAATATCACTAGTATCGTCGAAAATATGACTGAAGAAATGTATCTTCGATTAAAACATGCTGCCGAAACCGGTAAGTGGCCGGAGGGCAATGAAGCAGGGCAAGAGCAACAAGAAAGGGCGTTACAATTGTGTATGGCGTATCAAGCCAAACATTTGAATTCGGATGAAATGTTAACCATAGGTGCTAGTGGTGAAATCGTCACCAAAACCAAGCGAGAGCTTAAAGAAAGCTTCAAAGAGCGCCCCGACACAATAGCTAGGTTTGATGATTTATGATTTTTTCAAATTTGTTTAAAGAAAAATGGCAAAGTAAACAAGCACCTGTCAGGTTACAAGCCATCGCTGAAGATTTAAATATTGAGCGTGCAGAAGATAGAGCTAAATTAAAAACGTTAAGCTCAAGTGATTCAGATATTAATGTTAGAAAAGCCGCTTTATTGAAACTTGATAGCTTTGAAAGTTGGTACGAAGCTTACCAAAACAATGATAGTGCTGACATACGACAATTAGCCGAAAAAAAAGTCGAAGATATTGTGCTTGGTAGAACTAACATCTTGTTATCGGTGGAAGATAAGTTTGCTTATTTAGATACCAAGCCAAAGTCAACCTTACTAGAACAATGGTTATTAGTAGAAACAAACGATAATTTACTCATTACCTTATTCGAAACTTTAGCTAAACCACAAATCATTCCCAAGCTATTTGAACAGCATCCTAACAGTGCGCTGCTAGACTATATTGTCGATCAAACCGATGATTTCGCTTTAATTGAAAAACTGGTAAAAAAAACAAAAAATAATAAGGTTAAAACGAAGTTAGAGACGAAGCTTGAGCAACTAAAAGAGGCGATTGAGAAGCCTAAAAAGCTAGCTAAACAAGTACAGCTAACCTTGTCAAAATATCTCGCCTTAAAAGATGAAACCGACTATCAAACAGTACTAGATAAACGCAAAGATTTAGAACAAGAGTGGCAAACACAACAAGAACACTTTGCAGTGTTTGATGAAGAGATACAACAACAATATCTCAATAAGTGGCATGATATTGAACGTCAGTTAACCTCAATATTCGCGCAAAAAGCTGAGCTATTCGAACAACAAAAAATAGCGAAGCAGTTAAAGCAAGATCAAGTAAAACAACTTAAAGTATTTGAAGAAGCGATAACAGAGATTAATCAACAGCTCTCTACCGCTATTTTTGAAAACAACGCTATTGATAAAGACAGTGTCGCCAATGGTATAAGCAAAAAAATAGCGGAAATAGCACAATCTTTATTGTCTGATGATGACAAAGAACGCCTGAAAAAAGCATTTTTGTCTGAACTGGCAAAACTTGAACAATTAGATGAGATTGCCGAGTCTGTGGCCAAAGCAACCCATTTAATTTCTAGAATGTCACAGTTTTCGGTGCCAAATAACCAAGAGACATTTGTCGAAAAATATCCTACATATCAGCTTTGGAAAGAGGATTGGCAAAAAATTGTTAAGCAATCAATCAATATGTTGCCGCAAAGCATATTAGATGCACATAGCAGTATTTGCCAAGCTTGGGATAAAGAAGCTTCGGTTCATTTGAAAAACCTAGAACGGGAATTCAAAGCAACCCGTAAAAAGCTTTTTGATGTTAAAAGGCTAATTGACAATGGCAAGTTCAACCCCGCATTTGGTGTCTTTAAACAGGCTAAATTACGATATCAGTCATTGCTTCCGTCACATCAACAGCAATTGTCTAAAGAGCTCGAGAATTGCCAAGAAAAAATTGATGAAATAGCTGATTGGGAGCATTATGTAGCTACCCCTAAAAAGCAAGAGCTGTTAGAAAAAGTACAAAAAATTGTTCAACAGCCCCTTGATAGCCCATTAGAGCAAGCAGATGCTGTTAAACAGTTTCGTAAGCAATGGAATAGTTTAGGCCATGCAGATGATGAAGTAGAAGCACAGTTGAATCAGGCGTTTAATGAAGCTTGTGAAAATGCCTTTGCGCCTTGTCGAACGTTTTTTGCAGAACAAGAGCAGCTTAGAGCCAAAAACTTGCAACAACGAAAGGAGTTAATTTCAGAACTTACCCGTTTTGTCGAAATTAACACGGCTAACGATTTAGACTTTAAAAAATTAGAAAGTAGCATTAACAAGTTCAATCAACGTTGGCGCAATTGTAAAGAGGTAGACAAAAAGCACTATCAAACACTAAACAAATCGTTTTCGACGTTGATAAAACCATTAAAAACGTTATTAAAGCAACATCATGAAGATAATGCCAAACGCAAACAACTCATCATTAATAAAACAAAAGAAATTGTCGCAAATAGTGAAGCGTTTGATGCAGCTAACGCAATAAAACCTCTGCAAGCCGAATGGAAAACAATAGGGTATGCGGGAACAAAAGTTGAGCATGCATTGTGGCACGAATTTAAATCGTTAACTGATTCGGTGTTTAATAACAGGCAACAAGTTATTGAAGAGCAAAAAGAAAAAGAACAAGGAGAGCTTAAGCGTTTAAAAGAAAACGTTGAGCAAGTTGCTCAATTAATGAGTGACGATATAACACTTGAGCAGATTACTGATGGAGAACAGCAGTTAAATAGAATTGCTAGTGAAATTAAAAATCTGAATCTTAATACCCATGCCGAAGTAGATAAGATAAATAAAGAACTAAAAACGTTAAAAGCCATTAAAACGAAAAAGTTAAAGCAACAAGCGAATAAGCAATGGCAGATTTTTTTCTCAATTCTGGAAGAAAATATAAAGCAAGATCAAAGCTATTCACAGTGTCAGGGTTTTGAGCAGCTAGATAATAATACCAAGAAAATTCTTTGTTCGATTGAAGAAATGCCAGAGGCCGAACATCAAACACGATTAGAAAAAACGATTGCGGTTGAAGTGTTAGCAGAACAAAAATTTGCAGATGAAGACCCTAACTTAATCATGAAGGTGCAAGTTGAATTAATGCAGTCTCAGCTAGAGATAGGCTCGAAATTATCAATCGAGTTAGCTCTAGAGCAATGGTTAAAAGTAGGTAAGTTTAGTGAAAGTGATGACGTCTTGATCCACAGAGTAAAACAGGTATTACTGGGCTAGTATAAATTTGTTCTGCATAGAACTGATGGCTTTGTCGTAAAGAATTTGTGTCGTTGAACTACGCTAAGTCATTAATACTGTTAATCAGTCAATCGGTATGAATATTAATTTCAGGGTCAGTTAGTGACCCTAAATCAATCTGACTGGCATATATTACCTGAGGGCAAACGTTGTACTAGCAAAGCATTGCCATTTACACCCTAATTGCTTGGGGATCAGTAAATCACTTACCGTATTTCAGTTCAAATAGTTCTTTAAGTAACGTGGTACGTTGAACATTTGAATGCCCAACACTAGAGATTGTTATCGCAATCAGCATAACATTCATCGGTGACCAAGTAGTATTACCTATCCAAATAGACCAAAATCCAAAAATCATGAGTATTAACCCGGACATCGCCGGTATAAAACTCAAGCGATGAATTTTTTTTCGATGCGTTGTATCTGTTCTAGCTTATGATATTCAGTAAGTGCTTTAACATCTTCTACTGATTTTAGTTCCATGTGTTGAATTTCCTTTTTTGTTAGACAATGTTGCTACAGTAAGGTGAGCTTAGCGAAGTACGAGTGAATGCCTAATTAACACCCTATAATCTTGTTAGGATACTTTCACACCTGTTACAGGATGGGCTTGGGCTGTGGTCGCCAAGTAAAACCTGTTGAAAATAATACACTTTTACTAAACTTTTTAACAGTTTTTTGCAATCGAAGCGTTTATTATACTCGGAGCATTTACTTAAAAGGAAATAATATGTTTCGCATAGCAACACTGAGTGTAATAGTTCTTCTGTTCATTGGATGTGGAAGTACAAAAACACCTGAAAAAGAATGGATAGTATCTTCGCAGCAAAACCAACTGGATGTAAAAGTATTTACCGCTAAAATGCTTAGAAAAGAAGAGCCTGTGGTGATTATGATACATGGTGATGGTCCTTCTACAGCAGATGCAAGTAGCTATTATCTGCCTATTATCGAGCTACTTAATAACAAAAATATTAATGTCGTATCCTGGCATAAACCTGGAGTGGAAAGCTCGAGTGGAAATTGGCTTACTCAGTCTATGACTGATAGAGCACAAGAAGTTGAAGATGTTATACGTGATCTGAGAAAGAAAGGGTATATAGGCAAAATTGGAATTCTAGGCTTTAGCCAAGCTGGTTGGGTTTTCCCTTATATCGATAATTCTCTTATCGACTTTATTGCGCTGGTAAGTCCTGCAATAAATTGGAAGCAACAAAGTATATTTTTAATGAAACAGCGTCTTATCAACGAAAAATTAATAGCCAGTAACGACACTAATGCCGAACAAGAAATTAAAGCGTTAGTAGATCGGGAGTATCAACTATTTAACCAAGGTTTTTCTGCATACAAAGACAGCGATTTACATCATCACCCTTATATGTCAGAGCCAATTTCAGATGAAGATCGCTTTAACTTTGTTCGCTTAAATATGAATGAAGATGCAACTGAAGCCTATGAAAAAGTGAAAGTACCTATGGTTGTATTGTTGGGGGATAAGGATACCAATATTGATGTTGTGCAGACATTGTCTGTGTTGCAACAAGTGGAAGAGGAAAACCAAGCCGGACTGCTAAATTATCGTTTATTTACCAATGCCAATCATCAGTTGTTAAACGCTGATGAATACATAAACTTAACCGGGCTTGATTGGTATATTAAATTTCAACAACAGCAAGCTGAAGCTTTTGCTCCAAATGTTTTACCATTTCTCACCGGCTGGTTGTCAACGGTGGTTAATAACTAACGAAAACTCGGCTGTACCAATAAACCTGCTAGCTGCGCGTTGTTAACGTCGAGAGTTATGAAGTGAGTGGGGCTGGCAGAATTATCAACAGACAGTTAGTGTTAAACGTTTGATAAAAATATTTCTTTTGATGGTAATGTTACCAAGGTGAGTTATATCTACGGGATAAATAGGCATTCAAATCTGATAAACAATCTTATAAAAGTATTTAGGTGATTTACAAAGCAGTTTAAGTAAATCACCCAATGTATTATGGTTAGATCAGCGATGAAAAATAAAGCGACTCATACTTTACTCAGTCAATTCACCACGAAGATCTGCTAACATGAAATCTTTTATTTGTTGATTAGCAAGATCTAAACTTAATAAAAAATGCAGTTTGGTTAATGCGGCTTCAAGCGTCATATCTTTACCACTTATAACGCCAATTTGACTGAGTGCCGAGCCTGTTGCATAACCTTCCATATTAACCATGCCTCGTATACATTGGCTACAGTTAACAATAATAATGCCATCACGGTTCGCTTGAGCTAGGCAGTCTAGCAATGCTTCATTTTGGGGGGCATTACCAACGCCGTAACTTTTAATAATTAATGCTTTAACCGGTTGTTGGATTACATTTTTAATAAGTTCAACTGAAATACCTGGGTACAAGTGAACTACGCCAACAGGTTGCGGAGTGATCTGATGAAGTTTAGGTAGTTTGTTCGTTTCTTTGGCTAGTTTACCTGCGATAAGTTTGATGCTAATTCCCGCTTCTAACAACGCGGGCATATTGGGCGAATCAAAGGCATCAAAACCATCCGCATAGGCTTTAATTGATCGATTGCCGCGAAATAGTTTATTGCTAAAAAACAAGCCAACTTCATTTATCGGATAGTGTGCCGCGATATATAGCGCGTTCAATAAGTTCTCTTGTCCGTCAGAGCGGATTTGACTGAACGGAATTTGAGAGCCAGTAACAATTATAGGCTTAGTTAGCCCTTCGAACATAAAAGACAATGCCGAAGCAGTGTAGGCCATAGTATCGGTACCGTGAAGTACGACGAAACCGTCATATTGATCATAATGTTGATAAATATCGTTTGCGATAAACTGCCAATCATTAGGTGTCATGTCAGAAGAATCAATGATTGGGTTATATTCATTAATCGTAAATTCAGGCATTTCAGCGCGCTGAAAATCTGGCTCTTTCATGATGGATTCAGTCAAGTGCCCGCGAATTGGAACATAGCCATCTTTACTTGCTTTCATCCCAATCGTGCCGCCAGTGTAGGCGATATAAATTCTTTTTTTCATTTTTTGTTATTCGCTAATTAATTATTTAGGTAATTCGCAAGCTATACAAAATGCATAAGTACCTTGTGGATCATTAAGCTGCTCAAGTAGTGCGAATTCCTTTAATGTGGCTCTGATTATTTTTTCTATAGGGCCTGCGCTTTCTACGTCATTTTGCTCTGGTAAAAAGGTGACGATTTCACCAAAAAGATTTTGATAAAACCTGTCTTTAGTCGAGAGTTCGTGTTGGATAAGCAAGGTATCGTAAGAGGGCAGTTGCGCCAAATCACCCGCTGCCTTTATTGCGTCTTCCAAACCACCTAACTGATCGACTAAACCTAATTCAAGTGCTTTGCTGCCTGTCCAAACACGACCTTGTGCTATTTTATCAACCTGTTTTATGGTGAGTTTACGGTTTTCAGCGACAAGTTCTAAAAAGTCTTGATAACCTCTTTCAATACCGACTTGAAAAATTTGACTAATATCGTCGTCTAGTCCTGTTGTTACTCCCATTCCTGCAAAGTCGGTTGTGCCGACACCATCGGTGTTAATTCCGAGTTTTGCTAGCGTATTTTCAAATGTCATGAAAAAGCCGAAAATACCAATAGAGCCTGTAATTGTCGTTGGGGCAGCGACTATTTTATCCGCTGCAGCAGAAATCCAATAACCACCTGATGCAGCGTAGGTACCCATTGAAGCAACAACGGGCTTACCATTTTGTTTTAATAATTCAACTTCTTGTCTGATAACATCTGACGCAAATGCGCTACCACCAGGGCTATCAACACGCAATACAACCGCTTTAACATTAGGGTTCTTTCGCGCTTTTTTAAGTAATTTTGCGGTGCTGTCACCACCGATCGTGCCAGGCTTTTTGTGGCCATCCAAAATTGTACCTTTGGCAACGATAACTGCGACTTTGTCAGTATTTGGGTTAGTGATTTCAAACGGTAATTTAGTCGCCGCTAAATAATCTTCAAAGCTAACGGCTCTATATTTGTTTGTGCCGATTAAATCAGTTAAGTCGTTATTAACTTGCTCTCGTGTTTTTAAATAATCTACCCAATTATTTTCCAACGCATACTGAGAAAATTTACCGTCAACTGTCTTTAATTTGGTTAGTAGGCTTTGTGCTTCCTCATCAAAATTTGTTATTGGAAAACCGCGACGCTCTGCAACACTTGCTTTGTAATGACTCCATAACTCACTTAGCCACGCTTGATTTGCTTCTTTGGCTTCAACAGACATATTATCGCGCATGTAGGGTTCGACAGCAGACTTATAGGTACCTACTCGAAATATATGAGAACTAACTGAAAGTTTTTCTAAAGCTGATTTAAAATAAAGTTGGTATCGTCCATAACCATCAAGTAAAACCATGCCATTTGGGTTTAACCAAATTTCATCGGCAAAACTTGCTAAGTAATATTGATTTTGGGTAAACAGATCCCCGATTGCAATGATTGGTTTGCCAGACGCTTTAAAGCTCTCTAATTGCTTGCCGATAATATCGAGTTTAGTGATACCAGAGCTTTTCATCTTCTCTAGCTTTAACACCAATACTTTAACCCGATCATCATATTTTGCTTCGTCAATGACATCGAGTATGTCGCTCAGCAAAACCTCTGGATTTTCTGGTTGTTGATTAAAGCTTTCATTCAAAAAACTTTCAAGTGGATCAACCAATTGTTTTTGCTCAACAATATCACCATTTAAATCTAATAAAACGGCAGTTTTATTCGGTATTAATATTTCGTCGTTGTCACCCATTAATGCGAGAACAAACAAGAATAGCACTAAAAAAAAGATAAAATTTACGATAACTTTCCTTGTTATGTTGATGAAAGAGAAAAATGAAAATACTACACGTTTAATGCCACTAGGTTGTTCTGTCATGCTTTTTAGTCACTCTCAGTTATTTTGAAAGGTATGCTACCGAATTATGGATACTGACAATAGCAAATTTTGTCACTAAATTTGTCAATTTTTAGGAAATTGAAAGATATTTTAACTAAAGTAGTTCTTATAGTTAACCTTAATCACTAATCATTTTTTATGTCTTTAATTCAATCTGTTATACAATCCACCAGAAAACTACCTTTAGTTGATGTTATTACACCATTTTTAATTCGGCTCTATTTAGCCCCCGTTTTTATTATTGCGGGTTATAGCAAACTTGGCATGAGTGAGAGCGAAACCGTTGGTCTTAATAACTTTCTTGCCAATGAAAGCATAGTTAATTGGTTTGGGAATCAAGAGTGGGGCTTAGGCTTACCTTTTCCAGAATTACTAGCGAACTTGGCGGCATGGACTGAGTTTTTTGGTGGATGGCTATTACTCGTAGGTTTATTGACGCGATTAGTCACTATTCCGTTACTATTCACCATGATAGTCGCAGCAAGTACCGTACATTGGCAGCATGGTTGGTTTGCGATAACGCCAACATCTCCTTCAACCAGTCCAGCTCAAGTGTTCTCATGGATGGGATTTGATGCAGCCGAAAAAAGTTTAGAAAATAGTGTCGACACCGCAGATAAACTTAGCCGTATGAGGAATATACTTGAAGAGCACGGCAATACAGATTGGTTATATGAAAATGGCGGTATTGTTGTGTTAAACAACGGTATAGAGTTCGCGGCTACCTATTTTATTATGCTATTGGCGTTACTTAGTTTGGGAGCAGGGCGCTTTGTTAGTTTCGATTATTATCTATATCGCTATTGGCTTAAACCCAAGTACCATTTAACATAAAGAGCCTATTTGACATTTAATATCGAGTATCGATGAATAGTGTAGATCTATTACTAAAAAGACAGTCTAACCCCAAGCTTATTGCACCAGCTCCAAATGATGACGAACTTAACACCATTTTGGCTGCTGGTATGCGTGTGCCAGATCATGGCAACTTATCCCCTTGGCATTTTACCGTGGTAAAGGAATCCGGCTTAAATACCTTAAGTGAACTGTTCGTTGAAGCGGTAAAGCGAGATGGTGCAAATCAAGTAAAAATAGATAAGACCGCTAATATGCCATTTAGAGCACCAATGATTATCGTTGTTTCAACACGATATACCCCTCACGAGAAAGTCCCATTTAATGAACAGTTAATTGCTGCAGGATGCGCATGTCATGCCATGCAAATGGCTTGTGTCGCATTAGGTTACGGCGCGATGTGGCGAACAGGCGAGTTAAGTTTAAATACCTTGGTTAAAGACAGATTGAATATCGCTCAGCAGGATGAGATTGTTGGCTTTCTTTACATCGGTTCAGTAGAAACACCTTTACCTGAAAAAAGCAGCAAAGCTATTAATTCACATGTGACTTATTTAACTTAGCTTTTGTTGATAAAATAAAGTACTTAAACAAGACACACAAAAAAGCCCTACTAAATAGGGCTTTTTTCAATGTTGCATAAGTTGCATTAGTTAGAAAGCAGCATTGTTTGGTGTTCTAGGGAATGGAATCACATCCCTTACATTTGATACACCGGTAGCATATGCAACTAGACGTTCAAAACCTAAACCAAAACCTGAATGAGGCACCGTACCATAGCGACGTAAATCGCGGTACCAGCTATAATCGTCAACACTTAAGTTTAACTCTTCCAAACGTTGGTCTAATACGTCAAGACGTTCTTCACGCTGGCTACCACCGATGATCTCGCCAATGCCTGGTGCAAGTATATCCATAGCAGCAACAGTTTTACCGTCATCGTTTAAACGCATATAAAAAGATTTGATTTCTTTCGGATAATTTTGGAGGACAACAGGGCCACCAACATGCTCTTCAGCTAGGTAACGTTCGTGTTCAGAGTTTAAGTCGACACCCCATGAGACTGGGTTTTCGAACTTTTTACCACAGTTTTCCAAAATCGTGATTGCGTCGGTATAATCCATACGGACAAAGTCACTGTTAATCACTGAATTAAGACGGTCAATGACCCCCTTATCGATGCGTTGTTGGAAGAACGCCATGTCATCAGCTCTCTCTTCAAGCAGTGCTTTGAATACATATTTCAACATATCTTCAGCAAGATCTGCAGCATCCGAAAGGTCAGCAAAAGCAATCTCTGGCTCTATCATCCAAAACTCAGCTAAGTGACGGCTAGTGTTTGAGTTTTCCGCTCTAAATGTTGGACCAAAAGTGTAAACCTTTGATAGTGCACAACAATAAGTTTCAACGTTTAATTGTCCAGAAACCGTTAAGAACGTTTCTTTACCAAAAAAGTCTTCTTTATAATCAATCGCGCCTTTATCGTCACGAGGTAGGTTTTCCAAATCTAGGGTACTAACTCTGAACATTTCACCGGCACCTTCACAATCACTCCCCGTGATCAAAGGTGTACTTACCCATAAATAACCTTTTTCATGTAAGAAACGATGAACGGCTTGTGCAAGACAGTTGCGAACTCGCGTAACGGCACCACCAAGGTTTGTTCTGGCACGAAGATGAGCGTGTTCACGTAAAAATTCAATACTATGGCGCTTTGCTGCCATAGGGTAAGTGTCAGGGTCTTCTACTAAACCGAGGACTTCTACTTTATTCGCTTGAACTTCGAATGATTGACCTTGACCTGGAGATTCAACAAGTTTACCTGTAACAACAACAGCAGCACCTGTTGTTAATCTTAAAACGTCAGATTGATAATTCTCTAATTCATTAGGAACGATAGCTTGAATGGTATCGAAACATGTACCGTCATGAATAGCTAAAAACGAGATCCCAGCTTTTGAGTCACGTCGAGTTCGGATCCAACCGTGTACAGTTATATCTTCGTTTACTGGGTATTTCCCAGCTAAGATATCAGTAATAGCGATAACTGACATTATCAACCTCTTTGTCTGTTAAAATTTCTTCTAGATTTTGGGGATGATATGTTACCTTGCTGGTAGGGTTTAACAAGTAAAAGTTAAGGTTTATCGATAACAAAAACAAAATTTTGTTCAAAAGTTAATCGATTGCTAGGAATTTAATACGATGACATCGTCAGAGCGCAGAAAAAAGCAAGATAACTGGACTATTCTACTCAAAGTTTTAGCCGTTGCTAGTTGGCTGTTATTTACCTTTGCGCTGATCATGTCTTATTACGCTGCACCAGAACCTGCTTATGGTGTCGTCCGCTACCATGGTTTAGCGATAAGAGAGTTTTGGTTAACACCATTAACCGGTTATTTGTATGTGATGTTATGGTTGAGTGCATTAATAAGCTATGTCAGTTTAATACTTAACCGCTATAGAGCTCGAAGAAAAACAGACAATAAACATTACAATTTATGGTTACTGTTTTTCATTTGTGTTGCATGGATTGTATATATCATGATCGAGATCATTAAGATGAATGGCTAAACCAACATCTTAATTAATTTCATCATCTACAGATAAAAAAGTTAATCGTTAAAGCAGTCATCTTCGTCTATCACCGTCGCTATCGCACTCACCAATGCTTCTATCTGCTGTTGATTGATAATTAGCGGAGGCATTATATAAATAAGGTTATTAAACGGACGTATCCAAACGCCTAAATCGACGAATCGTTTTTGAATATTGGCAACATTGACCGCATGATGGCATTGAACAACGCCAATTGTGCCCAGTACACGTGTACTTTCAACTCTCGAATGAGAAGCAAGCGGGATGATTAACTTTTCTAAACTCGCTTCTATCCCTTTTACTTGTTTTTGCCAATCATTTGCTAAGAGCATGTCAATACTAGCGTTTGCCACGGCACATGCTAAAGGATTGCCCATGTATGTCGGTCCGTGCATAAAACATCCGGCTTCACCTTCGCTAATAACCGTTGCAACATACTCAGTGGTTAAGGTAGCGGCGAGTGTTAAATAACCACCGGTTAATGTTTTACCAATACACATAATATCTGGGGTGATGCCTGCCCATTCACAAGCAAATAGTTTGCCTGTGCGTCCTAAGCCTGTCGCTATTTCATCGGCAATGAGCAATACCTGGTATTGATCGCACAATTGTCGACACAAGGTTAAGTACTCAGGATGATAAAAATTCATACCGCCAGTACCTTGCACTATTGGTTCAATAATAAATGCAGCGAGCTCTTGATGATGTTGTTCAAACAGTTCTTTTAAAGCGTCAGCGCTTGTTGGCTGCCAAGCTTGATAAAAATCACAACTTGGTTTTGGTGCAAAGACATTTTTCATCAAAACCTGATCAAAAATTTGATGCATTCCGGTAACTGGGTCACAAACTGACATAGCGGCAAAAGTATCACCGTGATAACCATTTCTAACCGTCATTAATTTATGCTTGTTCATCGCCCCTTGACTTTGCCAAAACTGAAAAGCCATTTTTATCGCGACTTCCACTGAAACGGAGCCAGAATCGGATAAAAACACCTTTTCTAACCCCTGTGGTGTGAGTTCAACTAACTTTCTACACAGTTCAACCGCAGGCTGATGGGTTAAGCCACCGAACATAACATGAGCGACTTTATTCATCTGGTCGGTTATCGCCTTGTTTAATACCGGATGATTGTAGCCATGCAATACTGACCACCATGACGACATGCCGTCTATCAATTGTTCACCGCTAGAAAGGCAAATGATGCAACCTTGCGCTGATTCAACATGATATGACGGTAAAGGTTTTGACATTGAAGTATATGGGTGCCAAATGTGTTTACGGTCAAACGTTAGATTGTCTGTATAATTTGTGGTCATTTGTTAACTTGCTACACTGAAAGTTGTTGACATATCGTAGTTGGCGCATAGACTACCGATATTCTAAAGATGATGCAATTTTAAAACTCTAGGTTTATTTATGTCTGGCACTAGCAGCACTACTAACAATGTTCAATTTCCTGTTCGTCACAATTGGACCCATCAAGAAGTTAACGCGTTATTTGAATTACCTTTTAACGACTTAATGTTTAAAGCACAAACAGCGCACCGTGAAAACTTTAATCCCAATGAAGTTCAAGTCAGTACATTGTTGTCGATTAAAACAGGAGCCTGCCCAGAAGATTGCAAGTATTGTTCGCAAAGTGCACGCTATAAGACTGATATTGAAAAAGAACGTTTAATGGAAGTTGAGAAAGTTCTAGAAGCCGCTAAAAAGGCGAAAGAACAAGGTTCAACTCGTTTTTGCATGGGCGCTGCGTGGCGAAATCCAAAAGAACGCGATATGCCTTATGTCGTCGACATGGTTAAGGGCGTAAAAGCATTAGGGTTAGAAACCTGTATGACCTTAGGTATGCTTGATCAACAGCAAGCAATGCAACTGCAAGAAGCAGGTTTAGACTATTACAACCACAATTTAGATACATCTCCAGAGCATTATAATCAAATAATTACCACGAGAACCTACCAAGATCGTTTAGATACACTTGATAATGTTAGAAGTGCAGGTATGAAGGTTTGTTCAGGTGGAATTGTAGGTCTTGGTGAAAAAGCAAATGATCGAGCGTCACTTTTAGCACAACTTGCTAATTTATCACCACAGCCTGAAAGCGTACCCATTAACATGTTAGTTAAAATTGATGGTACCCCGTTAGCTGATGTCGATGATTTAGATGAGTTTGATTTTATTCGCTGTATTGCCGTTGCAAGAATTATGATGCCGAAAAGCCATGTTCGCTTATCAGCAGGTCGAGAAGCGATGAATGAACAAATGCAGTCGTTATGCTTCTTAGCCGGTGCAAATTCGATATTTTTTGGTTGTAAACTTTTAACAGCAGCAAACCCTGAAACAAATGCCGATGTCATGTTGTTCAAAAAGTTAGGTATTAATACCGAAACTATCGCGACTCAAGTAGACGAGCAGCAAGAGCAAGATAACTTAAAACACGCCGTTAGTGATAATCAACATAGCGATTTATTTTATAACGCTGCAGGTTAAATACGTTAATGAGCTTTGAGTTTATTGGCAGTTGCGTTACTAAGCAAAGCGACCTAGGTTTACTAAGAAAGCGCCAACTTATTGAAGAAACACGTCACAGTGAAATTAAGATTGATGGTAATTGGTACATTAATTTTTCTTCTAATGATTATTTAGGTTTAGCTCAAGAACCTCGCTTGATAAAAGCATTGAGTGAGGGCGGTAAAAAGTCGGGTGTCTGTTCGAGTGCTTCATCATTAATCACTGGTTACAGTTATGCACATCAACAATTAGAAGAAACCATTTGTGATTGGTTGGATAAGCCACATTGTTTGTTATATAGCAGTGGCTTTTCGGCAAATGTTGGTGTGCTTAGTGCACTTGCAGATCACGGTACCCAGTTTTTACTCGATAAATTAAGTCATGCCTCGTTAATTGATGCGGTAAGATCTCACAAGCAGCAATTTAAACGATATAACCATAACGACTACCAACAGTTAGCCGCTTTATTAGCCAAATATGAAAATGAGGATTGTTTAGTCGTCAGTGAAGGTGTGTTTAGCATGGATGGCGATTGCGCTGATATTCATGCGATTACTCAGCTTAGTAAACAATTTTCAGCAAAATCTTATATTGACGATGCACACGCGATTGGAGTGTTGGGTCAACAAGGACAAGGCAGCTGTGCACAAGCAAAATGTGACATTACCATGGCAACGTTTGGTAAAGCGATAGCCACCTCGGGAGCCTTTGTAGTTTGCGATAGTGACCTATATGAGTTTTTAGTCAACTTTTCTCGCCACTATATCTATTCGACGGCAATTTCACCCGCTATAGCATGGGCAACGAACAAGAGTATTGAAATTATACAAAAAGAAAATTGGCGAAGAGAAAAAATAACTGAACTTAGTGGATTATTTTCGTCTAGACTAAAACCTGAAATAGAATTGATAGCCAGCAACTCTTCAATACACGCTATTGTGATTGGAGAGGCTGAAAAAACGCTAAAGATATCACAACAACTAAAAGAAAACGGTTTATGGGTATCGGCGATCAGACCTCCAACGGTTTCCAGAGGAAGTTCAAGGTTACGCATAACCATAACCGCCAACCATAATAATAAGCAAATCATCAAGTTAGCTGATGTATTGAATGAGGTAATATATTAATGGCCGATGTTCGCAATCGGATAAAAATCGCCAAATCTTTTGGTGGAGCAAGTCATTCTTACGATGTTTCAGCCCGATTACAACGATTTACCGGTAAACATCTGATCCCATGGTTACCTGACAAATCGGATTTAACTGTGTTAGATCTCGGTTGTGGCACAGGTTTTTTTGCAGACATATTAGCAAGTAAATATCAACGTGTATTGGGCGCTGATATTTCGACCAAAATGTTGAAGTTTGCACAGGAAAATCGTAGCAAGAATATTTTCTGGTTTGAGGGCGATGCCCATAAGTTACCATTGCAAAATGAAAGTGTAGATATTGTTTATTCAAACTTGGTCATGCAATGGTGCGAGCCCTTAGATAAGGTGATAGCTGAAATAATGCGTGTTATCAAGCCTGGCGGTCTTTTTGTGGTTTCAACATTGGTTGAAGGGACATTACACGAACTTAAATCGTCGTGGGCACAAGTTGACGATGATCAGCACGTCATAGATTTTCATACCGAAGAAGAATTGAATACCTTATTTAACACTGGATTATCAAAGATTATTGATCATCAATGTAAAGATGTCATTTTGGAGTATTCAGACGTTAAACACTTAGCCACAGAGTTAAAAGGACTCGGTGCTAATCAGGTACCTAAACGTGTTAGTAAAGGGCTCGCTGGTAAAGATAAATGGAAAAAAATGGTTGAAAGTTATCAAGACTTTCAAGAGCCTTCTGGAATTTACCCTGCGACATACTCAGTTTATTCAGCGATCATGGTAAAACTATCAGATTGGTCAATCAACTATAAGAAAACGTAATTCGAAAATGAGTAAAAGGTTATTTATAACGGCAACTGATACCGATGCCGGGAAAACCCATTTTAGCCGTGCGCTAATTAGAGCACTGACAAATCAACACTACAAGGTGTCGGCGTACAAGCCTATCTCGGCTGGCTGCGAATGTGTTAATGGTGAGCTAGTGAATGAAGACGCAAAACTGTTACTTGAAGAAGTTAATACGCCACAGCGTTTAAAACAAGTTAATCCGATAGCTTTTGAAGAACCCATTGCGCCACATATTGCGGCAAAATACCAACAAAAAGCGATAACGATAGAACAGATAATAATTGGCTATCAAGATATCCAAGCTAATAATAACGCCGATATTATTGTCACAGAAGGTGCCGGGGGGTGGAGATTACCACTTGGCAATAAACGCTTTTTATCCGAATTTGCTCAGGAAAGTTCTCAATCGGTCATACTGGTCGTTAATATTAAGCTTGGCTGTCTAAACCACGCTTTACTGACTTATGAAGCAATCTCTGATGATGGTTTACGGGTTGTAGGCTGGGTAGCAAACTGTCAAGATGATAACATGCCATATCAGCAAGATAATATTGAAGAGCTTTGTTCATTGATACCAGCGCCGCTAATCGCAACGTTTAACGCCAATGAAAGTATTGAAACCGCAGCAAACAAAATTCAACTCGATTTTTTAAAATAAGCTAACGTTATTAATTCACACCATTACTACATAAAAATCAGGGCAAGTATTTGCCCTGATGTCGTTCAACTACGTTAATTTACTAAGGCGCTAATATTGCTGTTTTTAGGAAGAGTAGACTTTTGACCATTTAGAAATAGATAACCTTCATATTCGCCAATTAAGTGAGTATCATTTCCAATAACTTTCAATGCCGTACCTTCAATTAAGCCAACAATTTGAGTATCAGGATTTAACACCATAAATTCTTGCAACCTTTGTTCTCTCGTTTCTCCATTGTGGCCGGGTGGAGTATGATCCGTATAATGTGGATTTAATTGAAAGTTTACCAATGCTAGGGCGTTAAAACTGTCAGGTTGAATGATTGGCATGTCATTCGTGGTTTTAATTGATAATCCCGCAATATTTGAACCAGCGCTCCAACCAACATAGGCCACCCCAGAATTCACCTTGTCGCGAATTATGTCGAACAAGTTAAAATGATAAAGACGTTCTAGCAATCTAAATGTATTACCACCGCCAATCATTATTGCTTCAGCGCTTTCAATAGCGTGCTTAGGATCGTCAAATTGATGAATGCCTTTTATCGAAATTGGTAAATCGCTGAGTGCTTGTTGTACTTTATTCGTATACTCATCGTACGTCATAGTAACGCCAGCATAAGGAATAAAAACAACATTTTTAATCGTTGATAAATGTTCGTCAAGCATGCCTTTCGCGTGAGCCAAATAATCTGTATCACCAACACGAGAGGCACTTAGTAACAATAATTTTTTCATAATGATATTTACAAGTTGATTTGTTAAAAGTTTAACGTGAACGCTCAAGTAAAGAAATACATGCATTCGCAATAAAACCAGAACGGGTTTTATGTTCGGGGCTAATACTGACTATGTCATCAATTTTTTTAATCAATAACTCAGGTAGGGTGACATTAATTTTATGGCTCTTTCCTAAGTAAGGGACAATATCAAAGTCAACAAGCGCCCAAATAGCATTGGGTTGCTGTTTGATTAACTCATCAATTAAAGATGCAGTTGGAATATTTTCACCATATTCAGAAAGTATCGCTAAATGATCTGCGATTATTTTTTGGCAACCATCTAATAAAGTCTCGACGCTTTCACTTTTAAGCTGGCATCCGGGTAGGTCAGGGATAGTTAATTCATAACTTTGGTCTGTTCTCGATTTTATAATTTTTACTGGATACTTCATGTCAAAACTCCCTAATTTGCTTAACCAATAAAGGTAACCCCTATAACCCTGAAAGTCAATAGTATTAATAACCCCGGCAACCCCGTGAATAAATATCAAAGTAACCCTGGTAACTCTTGGTGATGATTGAATGGCAACCCCGATAACCCTGGATGATGCTGGAGTAATTACTTACTAAATCTCTTTTTACTATTTTAATTGAAGGTGATTTTTTGAAGGTAAGAAAAGGAGTGAGTAGCCCGCTTTAAGATAAGCGTTAGAATTACTAGAGTTAGTAGAGTGCATTGGTAAGTGTAAAAACTAATTTTTACACTTTTAAAATTGGTGTTGAGTTAAGTAGTCGTTATTCTTTTAAGGGTTATTTTACAGAGTATTTAGGAGGCTACTTTGATTTTTGATCACATTAACATCAGTGCGCCTATTGATGTAATTAATGCAGATAAGTTAATTCTCTGTCAGTTATTTAATTTAAAAGAAGGTTATAGACCAGAATTTTAAAGTAATGGCTATTGGCTATATAAAGGTAATTTAGCCATTGTTCATTTAACCGAAAGTCATCATCAGCCAAATAAGGAGTTAGCCTATTTAGATCATATAGCGTTTCGACTTAACGGGTTTAATGAGTTTATTGGCAAATTGACTGCATTTACTATGCAATTTGAAATAAGTGAAATAACTGAGCTGGCAATGACGCAGGTGTTTTTTAAGTTACCATCAGGCGTAGGGTTGGAAGTTAATTTTGTCGGAGAATAACAAGCGTTGGCTTAAAGCATAAATTGGTCGGGATAGCAGGACTTGAACCTGCGACCTCACGTCCCCCAGACGCACGCGCTACCAGACTGCGCTATATCCCGACATACAAGCTAATTTGCACTTGTGGTGAGTATCATAAAGGCAAAATACTATTTTGCAATCATTAAACTGCACCTTATCGCTTGTTCGGCTAATTATTCGCCATTGTTAGTGTGTTGAGTAAATCGTTTAATAAAATTTACGCCATCTATCAATAGCGGAAAATCAGGTTTAACCATTATTGGTGATTGTAATTGGCGAGAGTAACTTTGGAAATTACTGTTTTGATCAATAAACACCGATTTATCTTTATTAAATACCATTACACCTTCATCTACTGTATTCGCAATGATCCTATCGTGTTTTAACTTAAGAATGTTGCTGCCATTAGGGCTAAGTTCATTCGTCAGCTGACAATCAAACCAGCTCGATAATAACGTAGGAGCAACATCAAAATGGCTGGTTAAATAGTTAACTGTTTTATCTTTAATATCTGGATGAATTAATAATGCGGGTTTTATCGCAAAACGATTATTTAAAGATTGATTGCCAATTGAGCTTATCCAAACAATATCAGGGTTAGTTTTGCCACGCTGTGAAAGCAACAGGGCATCGATAAACAGTTCAAATTGGTAACTATCATCTTGGGAAAAATAATAAGTTTGTAGGCCTGGTTCGGTGCGCGTAAATCCTTTACTTGTTAAGAATTCAGAAATATCACTGTGCTTTTCGATATTGCTAAAGTGTTTAGTTAACCATTTGGGTGCGGCTATTTCAGTCGAATTACCATTAATATAATAAAAATTGCTGGCTAGATTATGTTGTTTTAATGCTTGAAAAAGTAATGGCGGTGTATCTTGATTAACTATTTGATTTTTATAAATACTTGGTAAGCTATACACCAAGTTAAACAAGGCGTCATTTGGTAACGCGTTATCAAGATGGTGTTCTAGTTGTGCTTTTGGAGCGCTGGCTCGTAAGCTAAATTGTTTAATTTGACGTTCAGTTAAAATTTGCTCGGTAAGAATTAAATAAGCGGAACGTTCGGATGTTTTACTTGCACACTGTTTTGGTAACAAAGGGTAATTGGGCACCAATTTGGTAAATGAAAGTGGACTATTTTTACGTTCGTTATAATCATCTAAATTAAATAAATCATACTTGGTTAGTAAGGTTTTGGCGGTCGCAGGATACGAAAGCGGTAGCATGGTATCTTGTCTTAACACATCGTATTTTAAATTAGCATCCGCCCAAATATGTGTGATATGACTAAAAAAGAACGAAGCCACTAAAAATATGACGATGAATTTCGCAAATACTGTACGTTGTAATTCTCTTAGGTGTTTCCACGCATAATTGCTGACCACTAATTGTATTGATAATAACGCCATGGTTGTAATTAATGCGATAAACCAAAACAACCTTGAATTCTGACTAATAAGAGAGGCGATCAAATCGATAATCTGTGTTCGTGACGAGGCATTCAGGTGATAACCCAAACGACTATAGACAAAAGCGTCTAATAACAGCATTACCATACCAGCTGTAAATAATATTGACGATGCGCCTCTGATAAAACGGGTATGAGGATAAATTAGGGTGATCGGGAATATTATTAACATAAAGCCGATAAAGGTGAGAAACCCCATATGGCTGACCCAGGTAGTAAACAAATAAAGCTTACCAATTAAGGTTTCAGGTAACGGTTCAACAACCAAATAAAAAACAGATAAGGTGATGGCTAATAGGATATTGAAAAAGGTAAACCAATGACCCCAACTGATAAGGTGTAATAGTCGTTTGCTATAATTCGTTGAACCGAAAGAGACCATGTTTATTTATTCTCTTATTATTGTTAGTCTTTGTTTTTATTAATAGTATTCTATTTTATAGATTGTTTTAATGCATTAGTAAAATTTTCGACAATATCACTACGCTTTGCTTCTGGGACTTCATTATTGATAATATCAGAAACGGTATTACCCAGACACATCAGTGCCAAATCAGTGGTGGCAGATTCTTTGACTAATACATTAAGTAAATCATTAATAATTTTTTCTACACGTTCGTTAGAATACTTCGATACAATAGGCATAAATTTATTACTGGTTAATTTGAATAAAACGCAAGTTTACCAAAACACAAGACAAGATAATACTGACCAATAACTATGAGCATCATAATTTCCAATATTGCACTACATTTTTTATCTCAAAACGCCGAATCTGGCGAAATTGAATTGCGTTTCGGGCCTGATCAAATTGATGTTACTCCTAAAATTGAAGATTTTAGTAACGGCCTACACCAGTTATATAACAGCAAAGGTAATAAAGGGTATGGGCGGTTTAATGCGCAGCCGCAAACAGACGACAGCCAACCATTTGTTCAAGTTATGGAAGGTTATTTAAATGAACAAGTCGCCTTTAATCAATTTTCTCAACACGCCGCTAAAGCATTGGCTAATGAACTGGCTAAATACGATCTTGGAGAAACGGGTTACTTAGTCGTTAACCATTATGAATATATGGGGGGAAGGTACATTTTAGTATGTATTATCCCGGTGACCGAACATTTTTCGGTAGATCAAGAGTTAACTATTTCTGCAGCAAAACATCTCGATACCAGCAAATTACAACTAGCTGCTAGGATAGACCTTTTTGAATATCAACAAAATCCACAAAGCAATCGTTATATTTCTTTTATAAAAGGTAGAGCGGGTAGAAAAGTCTCTGATTTCTTTCTCGACTTTTTAGGTTGTGAAGAGGGCTTAGATGCTAAAGCACAAACGCAAACTTTGGTGCAAGCAGTTGAAGACTTTGTTGCGGTTAATCAATTTGATGCACAAGAAAAACAGCATACTAGAAAGGAATTATTGTCTTATTGTAAAGAGCAAAAAGAAAATGCACAGGAAGTCTCTTTAAAGGATGTTGGTCATGTAATTTCAACAGACCAAGAAAAAGACTTTTATCAATTTTGTCAGGAGCAAGCGTATCCGTTAGAAGAAAAGTTCCCGCATGATCAAGCAGTTGTGAATAAGGTAACTAAGTATTCAGGTTATGGCAATGGCATTAGTATTAGTTTTGAACGCAGTCATTTTGGCCAAGATATTGTGTATAATAGGGCAAATGACAGTTTAACCATTTTTAAAGTTCCACCGAACTTAAAAGATCAATTGATCGCTTTGTTAGAAAGTGATGAAAATGACGGTAATGCTTCAGAATTGTAATTAGCACATTTATTATTAAGGTTTTTCATGAATTCAATAACCATTATTAGACCAGATGACTGGCATGTTCACTTACGTGACGGTGATGTATTAAAAAATACAGTAGCTGATATTAGTCGCTACTTTGGCCGAGCGATAGTGATGCCAAATTTGGTGCCGCCTGTTACTAATAAAGCGCTTGCTGAACAATATTATCAACGCATTATTGCTGCACAGCCAAAGCCTCATTTTAAACCTTTGATGGTGCTCTATCTTACTGATAATACGACAGCAGAAGATATACGTGAGGCAAAAGCCTCTGGTATCGTTTATGCGGCAAAATTATATCCAGCGGGTGCGACAACTAACTCATCTTCAGGCGTCACCAATATTGCCAATATTTACCCTGTGTTAGATACGATGGAAGAAGTCGGTATGCCTTTACTGATTCATGGTGAAGTAACCACCGATGATATTGATATTTTTGATCGTGAACAGCAGTTTATTGAAACGATTTTGACACCCTTGGTAGAAAAATACTCTACGCTTAAAATCGTATTAGAACATATCACTACCAAGCACGCGGTTGACTTTGTTAGCTCAGCAGGTAGCAATGTTGGTGCAACGATAACAGCCCATCATTTATTATTTAACCGAAACCATATGTTAGTTGGTGGTATTCGCCCACATTTCTTTTGCTTACCAATATTAAAAAGAAACATTCACCAACAAGCACTTATTGAAGCTGCGACAAGTGGAAATGAAAAGTTTTTCTTGGGCACTGATTCAGCTCCACACCCACAACACGCTAAAGAGTCAGCTTGTGGCTGCGCAGGTTCATATACAGCTCACGCGGCAATTGAGCTTTACGCTGAAGTTTTTGAGCAAGAAAATGCATTAGATAAATTAGAAGCTTTTGCCAGTATCAATGGACCAACGTTTTATGGCTTGCCGATAAACCAAGATACGATCACCTTAACTAAAAAAACATGGCAAGTACCACAAACATTAGCTTTTGGTGCAGACAACGTAGTACCTATCAGAGCTAATGAAACTATCCAATGGCAAGTATTATAAGGAGTATACATGCAATTATTTGTAGATGATCTAACCGTAATTGACTTTTCTTATGTGTGTGAAAAGCGAGGAATTGTAGGAGAAAGTTGGATCGTTGATGTTCGTCTAAACGGAGACCTTAACGAACAAAGCATGGTGCTTGATTTCGGTATTGTAAAAAAGCAAATTAAAGCGATTATTGATGAAGCAGTAGATCACAAACTCTTATTGCCCATTAAAAACTCGTGTGTAGACATTCAAACATCACGTCATCATCAAGGGCATAAAACGGTAGATATCAACACAAGTGTCGGTTCGTATTATATGCAGTCTCCTGAATGTGCGTTTGCATTTATCGATAACGAGCAAGTGTCAATTGATTCAGTTAAAGCACATTTGTCAGCGATTATCTTTGAACAATTACCTGATAATGTAAAAGGCATCGAGCTAACGTTAAGAGCTGAAAAAATACTTGGTGATTATTATCATTATACTCATGGTTTAAAACTGCATGATGGGAACTGCCAGCGAATAGCTCATGGTCATCGTTCTAAAATTAAGTTATTAGAAAATGGCCAACGTTCAGAAACACTCGAACATTTTTGGTGTCAACGTTGGGAAGATATTTATATCGCCAGTGAATCAGACAGAGTTTCGCTAGATGATATTGAACTGTCAGAAAAAGCAATATTTGCGTTAACTGAGCAGCATGAGCTTTTTGCATATCAAGCGCCGCAAGGGCGATTTGATATTGCGGTTCCAAAAAATAAATTGGAAATTGTTGATTGCGATTCCACTGTTGAATTATTAGCAGATTTTATTGCAAGACAGTTAAAGAAAGCTAGGCCACGCAACGACTATCAAGTGATCGCTTATGAGGGTGTTGCTAAAGGAGCTATTGCCGATGCTTAAACCAATCTACGTATCGTGGTGTAGCATTGCTCTAGCACTTTCAATTTCTGCTAAAGTCTTTGCAAACGTTGAACTGTCCGGTGATTTTACTCAAGGAAGTATGATAATTGGTAAGACAGTTCCCAACAGCCAAGTAAGGCTTAACGATAAAATACTTCCATTATCTGATGCAGGAGATTTTGTTTTTGGCTTTAGTTGGAATGATACGACAACGTATACGTTAGTGGTAACAACACCTTCAGGTAAGGAAGAAACAAAGACCTTCACTCCGTCTGTTCGAACTTACCCAAAGTCTAATGTAAATGGCATTGCCAAAAAAATTATGGAGCCAGATCCAAAGGCAATTGAAAGGGCAAAGATAGATAGACTACAAGTAGCGAACGCACGGCAAGACATCACGCCATTGGCTGCTTTTGCTAAAGGTTTTGTGCCGCCACGCGACAGTAAAGTTACCGGTGTATATGGTAGTCAACGCCTCTTTAATGGCGTTAAAAAGAGCACCCATTTTGGCGTTGATTATCGTGGAGCTGTGGGAGATCCAGTAAAGGCTCCAGCCGATGGCAAAGTCGTACTTTGGGTTCCAGATATGTTTTATTCGGGTGGCACGTTAATCATCGACCATGGCCATGGTATTAACTCAACATTTTTGCATTTAAGTGATAGTTATGTAAAAGTAGGGCAGATTGTTCAAAAAAACGACACTATTGCCGCCGTTGGTGCAAGTGGTCGTGCAACTGGCCCGCATTTAGATTGGCGCGTAAATTGGGGAGATATTCGCTTAGATCCACAATTAGTACTAAATGCAACGCCAATAAAATAATTATATTAACGTCATAGGATGTGTAATATTGATAAAACTGTCGATAAAACGACTGATAATGGTCGTACTCGCAATAGTACTAACACCGTTATCTGCTAAAGAGAAAGAGCTAGCTGTTGGGTGGGAGCTTTGGTATCCCTATCAATATCGAAACCAGAATCAAGAACTTGTTGGTCTTGACCTTGATATTTTCAACGCCATTGTTAAGCACGCTAACTTAACCGTTAATTACACAGAATTACCCTGGAAAAGACATCTTCAGTATATCAAAACTGGTGAAATGGATGTTGCCATGGGGGCTTCTTATACCAAAGAACGAGAAGAATACGCTTATTTTTCCCTTCCTTACCGTGTTGAAACGGTTAATCTATTTGTCCGAAAAGGTAATTCAGAAAACATTAAGCTTGAAAAGTTATCTGATCTCTTAGCAACTGACTATATGATAGGTGTTGAAGGCGGTTATTATTACGGTAAAGCATACCAAGAACTCATAAAACGCGGTGCCTTTAGATCTCATATTACAGAAGTACTCGACCTTGAGCAAAATATTGATTTATTAATGAGAGGGCACTTAGATGGGATTTTGGTTGACCCTTTTACGATGCAAGCCTTTGTTAAAAAGTACAAAATGTTTGATGAATTTGAAAAACATTCATTAGAGATTTATGCAGATGATATACAGATTATGATCAGTAAAAAGTCTAAGTTTGAAAACCTTCTTCCGAAAATTAATCAAGCAATTACAGAACTTAAATCCAGTGGGAAACTTAAGCAAATTATTGATAACTGGGATAATATTATTAAGTCAGAAAACGCTAAAATGGCAGGGCTTTAGCCGCTTTTTTCTTAGCTTTGTCATTACGGCGGTCGTAATTTTTAGTGGTTTCTACAGATGAATGTCCCATTAAATCTTGCACTAAAAATACATCTTCACCATTTTCTAACAATTTAGTCGCAAAAGTTCGGCGAAGATCATGTGGTGTTAAGCGCTTTAAACCGGCTTCTTTATAGCGTCTAATAATAATATCATATACGGTTTGACCTGAAATTGGCTCATTAGTTAAACGATTTCCTTTACGGGCTCTTAAAAATAACGGTCCAGGTTCCAATCCGCGTTCATCTAACCAAACTTCTAGTATTTCCAAAATACGATTATGAAGTGCATTTATTCGCTCTTTATTTCCTTTACCTAAAACACGCAGCGTACCCGTTTGGGTATCTAAACTACTTAACATTAGATTTGCAGCTTCGTGGCGCCGTAAACCGGCACCATACACTAATGCAATAACTGCAGCATCGCGCATCGCAATAACACCGTCTTGCGCCATACAATAATCGATAAGTTCATTTAATTCATCAAGCTCTAAAGCTCGACCTTTAGTTGAACGTGTACCTTTAATACGTTTTATTTCTTTAATGTGCTGATAGGTTTCAACATCGATCAGTTTTTTACGCCAGGCTTCTTTAGCAACACCTTTAAGTGCAGACAAGTAAACGTTAATCGTTGCTGGAGATTTTCCAGCGCTCGATAGTTCTGACATCAAAGATAATATTTGTTCATAGGTTAATCGCGACCAATCAACCAATTGATGTGATTTTTTTCTCTGCATTTTATAAGCAATTACATTTAGCATTGAATTCATCGTTACACGGCTTTGTGCAGATTGCAGTGAAAGTAAATAAATGTCAGAAGCCGTTTGTTGTGAAAAATTGATCATAATAAAAGTAAACTGCCAAATTAATCGTTAACGTACGTAAAAAATAAATCAGTTATGGCTATAATCAGCCACAAATTTTACGTAGCGTTACGTTATAAAAAGTAAAAGTGCATATTAAAGCCAAAATAATCAGTTAGTTAAAAACTAGCATAATATATGTCTTACATCAACATAATCTTTTAAAATATGTATTTTAATAAGTAATAATTGTGAGGAAATGTCGTATGTTTAGCAACCCTATGGTTTATAAGGCCTATGAATGAATCTGAGTTAGACAATATGTCGTTTTACCAATTATGTAAAGCTGCTGGTTTTACAAAAAATGGTAATCGTTATGACAAAGCGCGACTTGCTGATTTTTATGGTAAGTCTGAACGCACTATCGAACGCATGTTAAAAGCCGGTTCTTTTCATGATATGAATATCAGGCTGCTAAAACTGCAAGTGCTGAATGTTAATCTACAACACCAAATAGATATATTAGTTAGTGAGCCTGACAAGTTTCATCATGTAAATGAAATAGTTATTCGATTAAATAAAGATAAGATCCTCAACCATATTCGCTATCCGATCATCAAAAAAGTTGTATTGAAATCACTTATTAACGCCATTGTTTATCTCTATAAAATATTAGATCGTTAATTATTCATTCTAGTCGCGTTAACGCGCTTATCGCTGCGCGCACGTTTGTGCTCGCTCTTCACTTGTAACGCTTTGTGTGGCAGCACGTTGTATCTAGCCTTGTAGCCATTGCGCTAAAATTATTTTTTGGTTCCCTCCGCTTGCGCGGAACCTTCCTAAAAAAATTTCTAGCACTTTTTTTTGCGTTTGTTTCTCGCAAACAATTCTTTTGTTCACACATAGTAATAGGAAATTTAGCAAATAGTCACTTTTTAACGGAAGAACGCTGTGAATTAGGTTAAGTTTTCAAGGGTGAGCTGATATTGAATTCATTTAGCAGCTTTTTTATTGTAACCACTCGTTTTTATTGATTAAGGAGCGTAGCAGCATGGAACCAATTTATTTGGTTTATATCGCATACAAGGTGGCCAAGTTTGGCTTGAGTATATATAGAAAATACAACAGGAGGAAAAAAGAAGCGCGAATAATTAAGGTGTCGGCCAAGACATTGATCCTTAAT
Source organism: Thalassotalea ganghwensis (assembly GCF_053485795.1). NCBI lineage: Bacteria > Pseudomonadati > Pseudomonadota > Gammaproteobacteria > Alteromonadales > Colwelliaceae > Thalassotalea > Thalassotalea ganghwensis. The sequence continues at coordinate 2,666 of NZ_JBQRUM010000004.1, read as the reverse complement.
ATTCACGCTGACTCGATGCTTATTATAGTGGACAGCCCGCCAAATGGGAACTAAGCAATAATTAGAGCATCGCAGGGAACAGTTGCGCCTCACGCGCAGCTGGCCCCTGCTTTATACTTCAATATCTGGAGACGTTAGCATTAATAACGATACATACTCAGTGTTTAGCTGTGTATGTATTACTGATAAAACAGAGCCGTAAGCCTCGCCAACTGGTATGTTATCTGAAACATCCTTTAACGAATCAATACAACGCTTTAAATTCATTAATTGGTTGTGAACATTAATTTCAGTATGATTTTGTGTAGTCATGATAAACCCCTATCTGGTTTGTTGTGATTATGCCCAGAGTGATGTTGGAGCATCACTTTGGGCAGTTATTAAATTTAGGCTGTTGCAGAGTGATGAACTAATCCTTGCTGAAATGCAAAATGCGGTATTGCCGCAGGACGAGCCTCTAAGACTCTGATTAACGGGACAACGTTAGATTTTTGCGTTGATTCGGGGCGTAAATCGATATTTATGCCGTACTCTTTTAAGTCTGCACGATGTCGATAGTAAGCTGATTTAGATAGCATATCGCGTAAATCGTGACCATCTAGCCATGCTCGATATGTCATGCGTAAACGTTTTGGTATTTCTGCCATTTTCTCGTCTGTTAATGCTATTTGCTCACTCATCTCAATCTTCCTCAAATACTCGTTAAACACCGTATTTACTCTATCTACATTCAAATCTTTTACTTTTTCTATACCAAGTGACTTTAATTGTTTGCTTAACAATCGTAATTCAATTCTAAGTTTATTAGTTGCCCAGGTTTCAATACCAAGGCTAGTTAAATTGTTAGGCAAGCGCCCTCTTGTTGTTTGAATCTCCTCGGCCTTGCAGTAGAACTTTAAAGCCCAACGTTGTGATGTTTTACCAAAATATAACGTTCCACCTTTGCTAGATGGTCTGCCGTGACGTGTTTTAGCTTTAAACTCTAATGCTCTTATAAATGCTTTAACATCAGACATACTAGGTAATTCATAAGAGTAATTTATATCGACCATCGTTAACTCGTAGTCGCCAGTTCTTATACGCTGAAGCTCTTCGGCTGTTGGTTTAAGGTTATGCTGCTTGGCAATAACATCAAATAAATCAGAAAGTAACGATACGATATCATCACTACCAAAAACATTATGACCTTGAAGAAATTTAGCAGGGTTGCCATTGACCCAGAGGTGAGTTGCAAACCCCCTACCATCACCACCAACGCTTTTTATTGATACCTTTTTCTCAAAACTGCCAGTAGCTTGTGTACGTTTTGGCGAACGCCACTCTACCTCACCGTCAGGTGTGGTAGAAAAGACTTCACCAGAGTTAATCGGCTGGTGAACAATTGGAAACTTAACAAGGCTCCAATCGATCATTTACTAACCCAAAATTCCCAAAATGGGACAAAAGTCGGGTATTACTAGACTTACCGACTTTAAATAAAAAACCATACCTTAAAAACCTGTCAACTATATTTTTCTTTAAGTGTACATAAAGTTTAATATACATCAATAGTGATAGTGAAAAATATAGATGTACAATTAAAGAAATATTTAAGAAGCTGGTATTTAACGTGTTAAATAATGTAATTAAACAAGCAAGAATAGATAAAAACTTAAAACAAGAAGATATCGCTGAATATGTTGGTGTTACTGTTCAAACGTATAGCAAATGGGAAAATGGAAAAACTGAGCCTAAAGCTAGCCAAGTATATAAATTAAGTAAAATACTCAATATCTCAGAAAAAGAGATTTGCCAAGGCAAGTTACTCAATCAAAAGAGCGACCCATTATTGTTCATAAAAAAGATAGACTCCTTGATGAAGAACGTGTCTACGACAGAGTTCTTGATAAATATTTATGACTTTATTGATGATGAAGAAGGTTTTATAGAGACAATGTCAAAATTAGCTAATGCCGATAGTTCAAGCAATAAACCAGTTTATCGTGAAAGTGAGCTAAAAGAATTAGCTAGCAAATTAGGCATTAGTCTTGATGAACTTAGAGCAAAAATCAGCTTATAAAACTACTGTATAAAAACAGATAAACACTGTATAAACTCCCATAATGGGAGAAGAATCCACTGTTATAGTATGTGGATTTATTAAAAAGGAATGAAAATGAATTCTACGACTGAAGTAACTCACTCAACTAAGGAGTTTTTAAAAGAGCAAGAGGAAGTGGTTCGTAAAATGGATCACAACAGACATAACATACTTTCCGCAGAAGACTTCCAAAGACGATATAGGCAAATAATCATATCACTTGTCGAAGATGTTGCTAAAAATCCTGATGATCTTGAGAAAATAATTGAAGATATTCAATCGCCTAACGTAAATCACAGAACTGGCTATGGTTATAACTTACAAAATCTACAAAATAACTACAGTGTTGTTAAAAGACACTTGGAAGAGCTATTAGATAAAGATAAACAAGTAAGCAGACTAGAAAGAGAAGCGCATACTAGAAATATCATTTCAAGAGGTATTACAACATTAGTAATAGGGTTTAGTATTATGATTGTTTATGGAGTTGCACATTGTTTTGGCATACCAATGCCTATGTTAAGACTACCTGCTAGTTAATTATTTCATAACTTATTGAAATCATTATGTATTTTAATAAGTAATA